>DASQCY010000555.1:0-1914 GCA_035634495.1 Allostellaceae bacterium | reverse complement strand
AATCAGTCGCGCCGCTGCTCTTCCAGGTCTCGTTCCGCGTCCGTCAGGGCCTGCGGTTCGACCAGCAGACCTTGGCGTTCGTAGCGGCGACGGTTCCTACTGAAACGCACCACAACAGCGCATCTCGCGCTCTTCGCCTTGACCCGGCGCGTGAACAGCGCATCTCCCGCCGGCAGGAACTCGAGATCGTCGAGACCGACGCAGTGCAAGCATGCCGGGCCGGGATTTTCCATCACCAGGAGGACGCCGCTGCTGCCGCACCGGTGGCAGGTCCATTCGGTGTTCAATGGCTGGATCACCACCAGATCCGGCGCGCGGCTCGCTTTTTCCGCCAGGCGCTCGCGCTTGCTTTCGGAAAGTTCGGGCGAAACCCAATGGGTTCGGTACAGCCGTTCGATTGTTGGGTTCCCGCTTCGGCTGAAGCGCAGCCTCTGTCGCTGCGGCGTGCGCGCCAGGTAGTCCGTCTCGCTCGCGAATAGCCCCTTTTCGGTTGCCCAGGATCGGAACAGCCTCATGGCTTCTGAGATGCGCGGCAGCTTGGTCTGGATCACGTGCTCGAGGTCGTCGATCTGCCCCTGCCGCCAGCGCTTCACCGCTCCGAGGTCGAGCCAGCCGATCCCGACGAGCACGTCGAGGGGACTGACATAGTGCTGGGCTGCGAGTGTCGTCTCCGCAACTTTGCCGACGCGATCGGCAAGCTTTGCGCGATTCTTCGGAGTCATCGGCACAGGATAGCACCGGACGCGGGGATCGACGACGTCGAGCTGCCATCGCACCGTGCCGCCAGTGCCGGGAGCAGCGGCTCGCACCTACCAGAGTAACCGGGGCGCGCCTGCCAGCAAGGTAACGGCGGCGACCGCCGTTATCGCGGCGGCGTAGAGTGCGGCACTGGCCGAACCTCCGGCGGCTCGCCGCCTCTTCGGCCTGGCCTGCAGTTCGGCGTAACCCGTGTCTGACCGCAGCCGGCGGTCATCAGGGTACCGATAATCTTCTGGAGCTTGCCCCGACCGGGCCTGGCGACTGTCTGGGCATGTCCATGGAAATATCCCCTCATGGAGTCCTGCAGTTCCTGCAGTCGGGCAGTCATTAACCGATCCCGCAGGGGACGGTATGTGAAGCCGCTCACATCGAGAAAAAATTTGCCTGCCGCACCAAGCGTCCATTGCGCGGCTTCGCGCGCCCGGTGATCCCGGGAGATTGTTTTTCGCGGCGGCGCCTCATAAGCTTAAAAATGGGGTATCCGGGGAACCTATACATGCGCCTTTCCCATCTGATCGTCGGGTTGGCTGCGTTGGCGCTCGCGACGGCGCGGCCCTTGCACGCGGAGGAGACCGTGAACGGCCCAGTCTATGTCGTGACCTATTTCGACGTCGCCCCGCCGGCGGCCGAGCAAACGGCCGCCCTCGCGCGGCAACACGTCGAGGCGAGCCGCAAGGAAGCCGGCAATGTGGGCTTTGACATGTTTGCGGAGATCGGCCGGCCGAACCGGCTGGCGATCCTCGAAATCTGGCGCGACAAACCCGCCTACGACGCACACGGTACGGCAGCGTCTACGGCTGCCTTTCGCGAGAAGCTCCAGCCGCTGTTGATCAGCGGGACAGGGATACGGGTCTTCGGCGGCCTCTCGGTCGCGGCGCCGACTGCGCGGCCTGGCCCCCAAGCGCTCTACGTCCTCACCCACGTCGATGTCCCGCCGCCGCAAAAGGATCAGGCCGTCGAGCTGCAGAAAGCGCTCGCCACGGCGGCACGAAAGGACGACGGCAATTTGTGGTTCGACGTGCTCCAGCAAGACACCCGGCCCAACCATTTCACCTTGTTCGAGGGCTGGCGCGATCGCACCGCCTTCGATGCGAGCATCGCGACCGCGCACGCCAAGGAGTTCCGCCAGAAGCTGAACCCGCTCGAGGGCGCCCT
>DASQCY010000554.1:0-1763 GCA_035634495.1 Allostellaceae bacterium | reverse complement strand
CTCGCCCTTAAACATTGCCGAGATGCGGGAAGCCGAGAGGCCGACCTTGCGGGCGACTTCGCTTTTGCTGTGTCCGAGGCGAAGCAGGCGTGCTGCTTCGTTCCTCCGCTGTTGCCGCATCCGGGTCCGCATCGTAGCTGTCATGCGCTGCGCCGTGGTGCGGTTGATGCCGGTCTTCTGCATGACCTCGCGGACGACATCTTGCGGCCGGGTCGCGGTGATAAGGGACGGGTCGAGGGTTTGCTTGCCGGGTTTTGGGGGCCGTGGCGGGCCGCCGTCGACCAGGGGCGCAGGGCGACCCCAGGGCCACCACAAGGCGATGGCTTCGGCCTCGGAGGTGGCGGGGTACAGCCGATAGATCGGCATTGAGTAGATGATGCCGGCATAGAGCGAGAGCAGCTTCTCGCTGGTGAAGACGAGCATGTCGGCGATGTGGATCGCCTCGGCGTATTCCGCTGCCGTCGGCGCCGAGTCACCTCCGGTCAGGCGGTTGAGGACATCCGCCGCGACCAGGTGACGCGCGTCCCACCTCGCCAGCGTGGCCCGGAGGTAATCGAGCGCGCTCATGGTTTGATCGGGCGTGGCGTCGATGATCCGCACCCATTCGTCGGCTGCGGTCGGCACCATCGCCCAGAATGCGAGATCGATCGAGTTTGCGACGGATCGGGGGGCGCCATGCATGTCGCCATGCAGCGTGATCGGGCAGGCGAGGCGCTCGGCCTGGAGCTCAGTCGTCTGCAACGTGCTGTCCAAGTAGCCACGCAGTTTGTCTCTCGCATCGCCAAGTCCGTCGCGCAGCTTTACCGCGTGCTCGCCCCGCCGGCCGACAAAGCCCGTAAAGCCGGTGGCGGTGAGGACGAATTCCGCCAGAGCGACGTATTGGCGCGTTTGGTACTGGCGCGTTTCCCGGGTGCTGTACCGTATCGGGCTCAGCAGCCGGTTGAGCGCGATCCGCGCCTCCTCCCAGCCCATGTCCGGCATCGCGCGAAATGTGGTCGCCTCTCGATATCGAGAGCTGTCGAGCCCCCCCGAACAGGCAAACACGGCGGCGCGCAGCGCTTCCGGCGGATCGACCTCGACGGCCGCGGGGAAGGCTTTGGCGGCTTGTATGGCGCTCAGGCCGTCCTGATCGCTGTCGCGGTAACGGCGCCATCCGTAATCATCGCTATCGTCACGAAGTCGCAGCTCCGGCGGTGGCGGCGCGATCTCAAAAAAGGCCGGGAAATCGGTCATTCGCCGCTCTCTTCCGGCGCCCTCAGCGCCTTGGCCGGCGCGGCCTGCGGCAGCAAGGGCGAGCCGTCGCTATAGCCCTCGAACCCCCACTGCTCGGGATGAGGCAACAACTTGCGCAGGATGCCGATGGCCGGCCCTGGCGGCTCCAAGGTGGGGGTCGCACGATTGGGCACCGCCAGTCGCTCCAGCATCGCGACGACTTCGGGATTGTCGGTCGCGTGCAGGGTGGCTTCGGTCATCACTTCGGTCGTGTAGGTCGCCGAGTTCGCCAGCATAAAGGCGTGCCGCGCGGTCAGATGCTTGGCGGCGTCGCGCCGCACCTTGTCGCGCACCGGCCCCGGGATGCCGCCGGGAATGAGTCGGACCATCAGTTGCGGCCGGGCAAATTCGGCCGGATAGCACTCGGCGGCGAGCCGGTCGAACTCCTCGATAATGGGTGCCATCAGTGTATTGGCGCGATCGACCAGCGCGCGGATTTCAGGAAACTCCATGCCGTCGTAGGAGCGGTTGACGACCGCCTCCAGCTCGGC
>DASQCY010000553.1:0-5235 GCA_035634495.1 Allostellaceae bacterium | reverse complement strand
CCGCGTCGATCTTCGCCGCCTCGGCCGGCTGGGTCGCGGTCAGCACGACGTCGAGACCGCGCGTCGCGGCCTGCAATTCGGCGCGCAATTCGCGCCGCCGGCGCACCGCTTGGACATAATCGACGCCGGAGACCAAGGCGCCCAGTATCAGCCGGCTGCGCAGGCGCTCGCTGAAGTCGCCGAGCCGAGTGCGCGCGACCACTCCTCATAGGCCGCCGCACGCTCGGTCATCGAGATCAACGACCCGCATGCTGCCCAGTCCTGCAACGGCGAAAGCTGCACCTCGCGCAATTCCGCTCCGAGGTCGCGAAAGGTGGCGAGTGCGGCGTCGATGCCACGCTGGCGCGCGCCTTCTCTCAGAAAATCGAAACCTCAACCGGATCGAACCGACCGCGAACCCGCAACTTGATCTCCTCGAAAGGGGCGATACAAAGTTGTTATAACGCTCTCTATCTGAGCGGCTCCGCCAAGTCAGGTTCTTGCCGTTCTTGATCAACTTGATGCATCGCTTATTGATGATCTTCAGAGGCTGGCTCCTTATCTGTCCACGCAAATGGACCCCGGCTCCCCGCTATGCCCGCAGCGCACTGCGCCATGCAAGGGCCGAAGGGACGATCGAGAGCCCGCCGGTCACTATGAGAATCAGGCTAAATCGTGTCATTTTGCTTTCTTCCTTTAGGGTGTTCCCCGGCGTTTTGCGGGCAAGCAAGTTATTCAGTGATGGCGCGCTTGCGCGGCAGCCGAGCGAGGAGCGCATGGGCCGGTAGCCGCAAAACCCATGTAGCGAGGGCGGCGGCCAGCGCGACCAACGTACCGCCAAATATCACTTTATCGAGGATCGTGGCCATAAGTGCCCCTCTCGCCGGCAGGCGCAATACTTCGCCTGCAGTCAAGATGCAGCCAGCGACGAAGGCGGCAAACATCGCGTGCGGGATCGGGAGCTTTGGGATCGCAAGCACCACGAGAGCAGCGATTACCCCTTGTATGACCATACAAGTCAGCGTCATCGATAGGAGCACAGCGGCGCCGGTCGTCTCCGGATACCCCACGTCGTGCAGCGCTCCAAGCGGCAGGGGGAGGCGCAGCCACGGCAGCGAGACTCCCGCTGCCAATCCCCCCGCCGCGCCGATCAGCAGCGCGCGCAGTAGACGCAAGGGAGGTTCCAGCGACGGATCCGTCCTGGGCGCAGTGCCTAAAAATGGCCACCCGGAGTGGGTCCGGGCGCGGGGCCGCCATAGTCCAGCCCCCAACGGGAACGCCCAAAAGCCGATGAGGCTGACCCAGACGATAAAATTAAGTGGGAAAATATCACTGGCAAGAAGCACATACCACATTGCCGAGAGCGCGCTGGATTTTCCCTCCTCGTGCAGCGCAAACCACGCGCTCCCGAAGACAACGGGCCCAACGGAGAACCACGCTAACGCGAGGACGCAGGAAATAAGAATGCCGATCGCGCAAGGTGCACGAGGTGAGGGCGTGTGAAAGGCGACAGATAACCAGGATGTCGCGCCTGCCTCGACCCATTTCAGGAAGAGTATGAGCGCGCCCGCCAATACCACGATTAGAAGGGCAACGAGCCCCAGCGCTACCATAAGCAGAGAGGACCACGCAACCGCGATCTGGTCCACATACTGGCGGCCTACGCCCCCCATTGCCGCTTGTAGGAAGATGGCTCCATAGAATGCCGGCCCGCATAATACGACCCCCGCCGCCAGAGAGCCGGCGGTTTGGACCACATAGCCAGAGCTTCTTCCGCGCATGAGCGCGAGGAAAGTGGTTCGCCAAGTGGCGATCGAGGCCGCCCCGGCGACCAATGGTACTACGATCGCGATCGGGACGACGACCAAAGCGAATAAAAGGCCTGCACTCTCGAGACGGGCTTGCAAGAAGCCGATCCCGGCTACAAACGCAAACGTGATTGCGATGAGGCTGGCCGCTGCACCGGCGCCAAATGCATCCCACAAGCCAACACGGAACATCTCATCGGTATCTTCGAGCAGCCTCCCTCGACGCGCCGGATCCGGATGCGGAGAAAGCAGCCGTCTCAGCCCCTGGATGGGACGTAGACCACTGAGAACTCGCGTAAAGGCTGCCTCGTCCCGACCCCACGCTAAGCTGCGCGCGTCAGCGTAGAGCTCACGCGCGCGCAGCACTGCGTTGCGGGTGAGTAGCACGATCCCGGTGACGATGCTCGTCTCCACCACAAGCACCACAGCGTCAGCCGTGTCCATTTGTTTGCTGGCTGCGACCACCAAGTAAGGCAACATCGCTGCCACCAGGAACCCCCACCAGAGCGCCAGCGCCAAATATGCTTTTTCGACATCGCCGTTACGGATATGGGCGAGCTCGTGCAGCATCACCACGCGGAAGGATGCCGGAGACTCGTTGTGCAGTACTGCCAAAGCCCCAGTGAACCCGACGCGGTAGACACGGGGGCGGCCGAACGCCAGCGCGAGATGGCCGCTGCTGACCGGATTCCACAAGAATTCGGGGGGACGCCGCAAACCAGCGATGTTGCAGAGCTCTTCGAGCGTGGCGAATAGCTCGGGCGCTTCCGCCGGATCGAGCGGCGTGAGCCTCAACCGTCGAACCTCCCAGACCGGATAATACCAGTAGATCGCCCCTGTCACTGCGGCCAACAGCAGCAGGCCTGCCCCGATCGCTGCCATTTCGTAGGGTAGCAACAGTCCGTAACATCCCTGCATCTTCGCCAGGTCTGACAGCGCCGCGCCAACCAGTGGCGTACCACCCAGACACTCGTCCAGCTTCCGACCGAGATCGAAGCCGACAACCGCTACACCATGCCACCGCCGGATGTCAGCAGCGACCACGAAGACGAATAGTAGGATGAAGCGTAGGGTCGTATCTGAGGGAAAGGCGAACGGATTGAGACGCAGTCGCGGGTGTGTCTCGAGCAGCACCGCTGACATCAGGCAGACGTTCCTAGGGCAAAATGGCCGACCAGCGCATCAGCCAGCAGCGACGCTTTCGCGTTCGATAGCTTAAATTGTCGCGCGGTATCGAAGGCCATCTGGCGAATCTGGGCCAATTGTGCGCCGTCGAGTCTCACCGCTGTGGGTTCCCGGCGGAAAAGGCGCTTGACCTGCTCGACGACAGAATCTACCCCCACTTTCGCAAATGCCTTCCCGACCTCTTTCGTCAGATACAAGGCAACTTCGCAGGCGGCGGTGAGCACCGCCGGCGTCAACAGCCCCGCCGCTTCCGCGACCCCAAAGGCCAGGATCTCGTCACCTCCACTGCTTGTCGGTCTTGCTCTTTTGGGGTCGGCAAAGAACGCTCGGCTCATGGCGCCAAACAGAGGAAGCTCGGCCGGCGCCAGCTGAGCCACCAAGACGCGCCCCAGCTCGGCTTCTAGCCGTTCATTGTGCGGATCTGGCATTGGCGGGCCTCCTCCTCAGCTTCCTATATCGGTCGCGGGGACCGGGACCGATGGGGAATCGGCGATCCAGGACGCCACGGTGGCGCACTCTTGGCCCAGATATGTGTGAAATGCTTCACACATATCCAAAAAACGATAATTTCCCTCTACGTGCTGCGATTCGGGTTAGCCTTCTACATCATGGTAGAAGAGGACGCCGGCCTTTTCCACGAACATGCCGGGCAGTAACGGGCCCGTGTTCATGCCCGTTGCCCGTCACGCTGGGGTGGGGGCGGCGGAAGACAGCGCCGGGCGCTGGTCGCGGAACGGGGTCGCCTTCTCGAAGGCGTCGGCGACGCGGAACAGGGTCGGCTCCTGGAACGGCTTGGCGACGAGCTGGATCGCCACCGGCAGGCCGCCCGCGCCAAACCCGGCGCATATCGAGATCGCCGGATAGCCGGCGACATTGAACGGCATCGTAAAGCCGGGCTTGTCGAACAAGTCCCATTTCGGCACCGCATCGATCTTCGCGGCTTCCGCCGGCTGGGTCGCCGTCAGCACGACGTCGAGGCCGGCCATCGCCTGCTGCAGTTCGGCGCGCAATTCGCGGCGTCGCCGCACTGCCTGGACATAATCGACGCCGGAGACCAAGGCGCCCAGTATCAGCCGGCTGCGCAAGCGCTCGCTGAAGTCGCCGAGCCGAGTGCGCGACCACTCCTCGTAAGCCGCGGCACGCTCGGTCATCGAGATCAGCGAGCCGCAGGCCGCCCAGTCCTGCAACGGCGACAGCTGCACCTCGCGCAATTCCGCGCCGAGGTCGCGGAAGCTCGCCAGTGCCGCGTCGATGCCACGCTGGGTACCCTCGCTGACCTTGTGGTCGGTCTCGTGAAAATGGTGAATCACTCCGATCTTGAGCCCCTTGATCCCGCTACCCAACAGCGCGGTGTAGTTGGGGATCGGACGAGAGGCACTCGCCGGGTCGCGCGGGTCGTGCCCGGCGAGCGCCTGCAGCATCAGAGCGCAATCCTCGGCGGTCCAGGCCATCGGGCCGATATGGTCGAGGCTGTAGGCGGCGGGCGCGACGCCGGCGCGGCTGACGAGGCCATAGGTCGGCTTGATGCCGGCGATGCCGCACAATGCCGCCGGGCCGCGGATCGAGCCGCCGGTGTCGGTGCCGATGCCGCCGAGGATCAGCCCTGCTGCGACCCCCGCACCGGTGCCGCTGCTGCTGCCGGCGGTGAAGTGCTCGGTATTCCACGGGTTGCGCGCGGGTGGTGCCGGGAGATCAAAGGACGGGCCGCCATCGGCGAATTCGTGCGTCGTCAATTTTCCCATCAACACCGTGCCGGCGGCGGCGAGTTTTTCGGCGCAAGCGGCGTCGGTGTCAGGGATGTTGTCCTGTAGGAATTTCGACCCGCAGGTCGTCGGTATCCCCTTGGTGTCGACAATGTCCTTGAGGCCGATTGGAATACCCTGCAAGGGCCCGGAGGGCCGGCCGGCCACGATCGCCCGTTCGGCGGCGCGCGCTTCGGCCAATGCGCGTTCTTCGGTCAGACGTACGAAGGCGTGCAGCTTTCCGTCGAGCGCGTGCACGCGCTCGAGACAGGCCCGCGTCAATTCGACCGGTGAGAGCTGCTTTGCGGCGATCAGCCGGGAGGCTTCGGCGATTGTCGGGATCGGCTCGCTCATCAGAGGTCCTCCTCGGCAAAGCCATAGCTGTGCGCCGGCTCGGCCATCCGACCGCGCGGCTTGCGCACGCGCTCGGCCAGTGCTGCGAGTGCTGCGTGCACGGTCTTTAGCTCGGCCTTCTGTTCGTCCGTCAGGTCGAGCCCGGCGCGGGCGATGAGGTATTCGAG
>DASQCY010000552.1:0-3928 GCA_035634495.1 Allostellaceae bacterium | reverse complement strand
TTCGCACCGCCCGATTGTGAGCTCGGCGTCTCGGCCGAAGAGCGAGGCCGCACGTCCGATTCTTCTGTATCTGATTGTTGCCGCGGCCGGCCACTTAGCGTGGGAAGTGGCCCAGTCGCCGCTCTACACCATCTGGTGGACCGGCACGAAGCGCGAGATCGTTTTCGCAGTCGTTCACTGCACTGGCGGCGATCTGCTGATAACCGCCTCGGCGCTAGCAATCGCCGCCCTATTTGCCAGAGCCGGGCGGTGGCCGGTTTTTGGCGGTCGTACGGCGCTGACCGCTATCCTTCTTGGCCTCGGTTATACCGTGTTCAGCGAGTGGTTGAACACGCAAATCCGCCAGAGTTGGTCTTACATGGAGGCGATGCCGGTTCTTCCGCCATTCGGCATCGGCCTCACCCCGTTCCTGCAATGGCTGATCGTGCCGGGCATCGCATTCGGTTACGTCCGGCACAACGTCACGCCCGTCATCATCACTCGCCGATGACCGAGATCTATGTTATCCAGCAGCGGGGAATTCCGGGACGACCGCGGTCTTCGTGTCTTATGCGATCGTTGCTTGTCCGATGCCTGGTCCTGCTGCTGGCGCTGGCGCTCGCCAACGGCAATGCTCACGCCGCGCTGCATCTGGTTGCCGCTCACTTGGATCCGGGTCCTGAAGAGCACGTCCACCACATCGGAACAACCTCGCCTCATCACCAGCATCGGCACGATCACGGACCGGCGTGCTGCTGCGACTGCTTGGGCTGCACTTCCGCAGCCTTTCTTCCGCCCCAGCTCGCCATCGCTCCGGCAGAGTTGGGGGCGCAAATCCATTACGAGGCGCTGACCACGTCTCTTTCCGGTCGGGCGGTCCTGCCCGAGCCCGGTCCTCCCAGACCGGTCTCGCTGAGCTAACCCGGCGCGCTCCCGCGCCCCGGGTTGCAGGGACGTTTGTCCGCAGGCTGGCCGCAAGCCGGCGTCGCGGCCCTCCCCTTCATTACTGCCGACTTTGGCCAAGGGCATCCGGCGGATGCGCGCAAAAAGAGTCTCCAAGGAGCGTTACGATGATCGCACTTCTCTGTCGTTCGTTGCTGATCGGCCTGGTGCCGATAGCGTTCAATGCCTGCGTAAGCCCGGGACCTGCTTCAGCAGAGCAGGAGGCTGCGGTGCCGCTGGGCGTCGACCTTGGCGGCTCGGGCCCCGTCGCCGCGGACACGGTACCGACCGAAGACCACACTGCATCCCCGACGCACGTCAGGCAAATGCAGATGGCGCACGAGGGTCACAACGACGCCCACGGCACAGGCACGGTCAACGCCGTCGATCCCGCACAGCACAAGGTGAATATGAGCCACGCTCCGATCCCCGAGATCGGCTGGCCGGCCATGACCATGGAATTTCCGGTCGCCCCGTCGGTCGATCTCAAGGCGATCAAGCCCGGCATGTCGGTGAATTTCACGATCGAGCAGCAGCCGGGCGGGATGTACGAGATTAGGGTTATTGCGCCGTCAGGAGGCGGGCGATGACGGGCCCTGTCTTCACCCGCCGCCGCCTGCTGCGCGCAGCGGCCGCGACCAGCGCCCTGACGCTCGCTCCCTCGCCATTACGCAGCGCGTTAGCCGCGCCGTCCCGAGCGCCGTTGCTCAGCGGCACGGAATTTCAGCTCGAGATCGGAGCCATGCCGGTTAACGTCACCGGCCGGCCAGTAACCGGGAGCGGCATCAACGGCCAGATCCCGGCCCCGATCCTGCGCTGGCGCGAGGGAGATACGGTCGCGCTCGCTGTCACCAACCGGCTGTCGGAGCCGAGCTCTATCCATTGGCACGGGATCCGAACCCCCTCACCGATGGACGGCGTGCCGGGGTTGAGCTTTGCCGGCATCGCACCGGGTGAAACCTTCGTCTACCGCTTCCCTGTGCATCAAAGCGGCACCTACTGGTACCACAGCCATTCGGGCTTCCAGGAGCAGACGGGGGTCTACGGGCCGATCGTCATTGTGCCGAAGGGCGGCTATGCGCAGGGCTTCGATCGCGACTACGTGGTGATGCTGTCGGATTGGAGCAACGAGAACCCCGACACGATCGTCAGCAACCTCAAATTCCAGAGCGACTATTACAATTTCGGGCAGCGCACGCTCGGGACTTTCCTTGAGGATGCCCAGCGCCGGGGTCTCGCCGACACTGTCGCCGACCGTCTCGAATGGGGCAAGATGCGAATGAGCCCGACCGATATCCTCGACGTCAGCGGGGCGACTTACACTTATCTTCTCAACGGCCAGCCTCCGGGCGCCAACTGGACGGCTTTGTTCCGCCCTGGCGAGCGGGTGCGGTTGCGCTTCATCAACGCCTCATCGATGAGCATTTTCGATGTCCGCATCGAAGACCTGCCGATGACCGTCGTCCAGGCCGACGGAAACGATGTCGTGCCGGTCATCGTCGACGAGTTCCGCATAAGCGTCGCCGAAACCTATGACGTGATTGTGCGGCCGACGGCCGACCGTGCCTACACGATCTTCGCCCAGGCCGAGGACCGGACCGGCTACGCTCGCGGCACTCTGGCGCCACGCCCGGGCATGGCCGCAGCCATTCCGTCGATGGATTCCCGCCCGCTGCGCACGATGACCGACATGGGGATGGGCGGAATGGAGCATGGCGAGACGCCCGGAATGGAGCTCAGCCCCGAGGGCAAGCGCCTCGAAGGGCAAGTCGGGGTCGACAATGTCGCGATGATGCCGACCGAGCGCCTGAACCACGCCGGTGAAGGCCTTCCCACCGGGCGGCGCGCGCTTACCTACGCCGATTTACGCTCCTTCAAGCCCGAGAGCGATCCGCGACCGCCCTCACACGAGATCACGCTGCATCTGACCGGCAATATGGAGCGCTTCATCTGGGGCTTCGACGGCAAGAAGTTCTCGGAAGCCGAGCCGATCATGCTGCAGCGCGGGGAGCGAGTGCGCTTCGTGCTGATCAACGACACGATGATGGAGCACCCGATCCACCTGCACGGTCTCTGGAGCGAGCTCGACAACGGGCAGGGCGAGTACCGGCCCTACAAGCACACGATTAACGTCAAGCCGGGTGAGAAGCTCAGCTATCTCGTAACCGCCGACGTACCGGGTCGCTGGGCCTATCACTGCCATCTGCTTTATCACATGGAGTCGGGCATGTTCCGGGAGGTGCGCGTCCTGTGAGCGCGTCCCGCATCATCCCGCTCGCCGCTGCGCTCTTCGCCCTTGCGCCTGCCGCTGCAGCGCAAATATCGGCCACCCAGGAGGCGCCTGGAGTTGGCATGGAGCCCGTGCAGCCGGTCATGGACCGGCCGATCCTCGCCCACGCCATCCTTAATGAGAACGAGGGCCGGTGGAATGGTAGCAACACCCAGTACCGCTGGGATGGGGAGGGCTGGGTCGGCACCGATTACGACAAGCTCTGGATTAAGTCGGAGGGCACGCTGCAGAGCAACGGCATGCTCGAGGATGGCGAGCACCAGTTCCTCTACGACCGCGCCATTACAACCTATTTCGATCTGCAGGGCGGGCTGCGCAGCGATATCGACTCACGCCCGACCCGCAATTGGGCGGCGTTGGGCATCCAGGGGCTGGCACCCTATTTCTTCGATCTCGAGCTCACAGGCTATGCGAGCGGTGAAGGGCATCTCGCCGCCAAGCTGGAGGCTTCCTACGACCTTCTGCTTACGCAGCGGCTGATACTCCAGCCGCAAGTCGAAATCGATCTCTACAGCAAAGCCGATCCGGCGCGGCTCACAGGCGCCGGGTTTGCCGACATCGATACCGGTCTCAGGTTGCGCTACGAATTCAGCCGGAACTTCGCGCCCTATATCGGCGTCGTCTACGAAGGCCAATTCGGCCAGACCGCCAGCTACGCAAAGCGGGCGGGCGAGAGCACGGGCGACTTCCGCTTCGCCTTCGGCGTCCGGATCTGGT
>DASQCY010000551.1:0-1623 GCA_035634495.1 Allostellaceae bacterium | reverse complement strand
ACAATTCACCTTGAGCTTAGTGCATCAGCCGGTCGGCAAATACGCCGCCTGTCATTCCCATGAGGTGGTCGAACACTTCCTAGTGCTTTCGGGCGTCTTGACCGTTGGCTGGGCTTGGGGCGACGAAGTGATCGAGGCGCGTCTCGGCCCCAAGGACATGGTGCTGAACCAGGTTGGCCGGCCGCACGGCTTTCGCAACGATGGGGTCGAGCCGGTGCTGATGTCGATCAGCGTCGGCAGCGGCATGCCAAAACCGCCGGTTTATGTTTGCCACCCGCGTGACAGTCATCCCGCGGTGGCGCGCCATTTCGGCGCGGGCCGGGGAAGAACCTACGCCCTAGATCCGGACAGCGATGATCCCCGCCAGCGGGAGTTTGCCCGACACATCGTGCGCTGTGGCGAGCGCCGGCCGTCATGGCGTGCGGGCTTCGCCCGTTCGGTTTATATCGGCGAAGGTGGCGCGCCGCCGGGCAAATATCGCATGGACATGATTCAGCTGCCGAGGGGTGTGGCGGTGAGGGGCTATACGCGCCCCGTCGAGGATGTGTATTTCGTGATGGAAGGCTACATCACCGCGGGCTGGGAGGAGGCCGGGCGCGTCGCCGAAGAGGGCCTCGGCCCGAAGGACGCGATTTTCAACCCGTCCGGCCGGGTTCACTACTTTCGCAACGATGCCGTCTCCGATGCGACGTTCATGATGCTCGTCGGCACTGCCGAGGCCGAGGACGTCCGGTTCCACGCGGCATAACCGGTGCCAGCGCGGACTATGCAAAACTCGAGGCTGACGCGCGCGCTGCGATTTGTTCTGATATGCCTGACCTTGGCGGTAGGAGCGCCGCTCCCGGCCTCTGCACCGCCGTGGTTTGCGCCGGTCGCCGGGATCGTGGCAATCGCGCCGCCGGCCGCCGCGCAAACCAGCGGCGGATACCGGCGCCCGGGCAGCGGCGGTTACTCCGGTGGCGGCGGATACTCCGGTGGCTTCGGCGGCTTCGATCGCCGCCCGTCGGTCGGCGGCGGTTACGGGCGGCCGTCAGCATCCTCCTCCGGCGGGTTTGGCAGCGCGTTTGGCGGCGGCGATCTCGCGATATCGCGGCGCGCCTCTAGCCAGGCGCTGCGCGATTACCGAGCGTCGCAAGCGCCGCCCGCGGCTCCGACGACCCGCCGTCCGTCCTCGGGTTGGGACGACAGCAGCTGGGGCACGGCACCCTTGGCGCGTCGCCCCCTGCCGGGCGGATGGGGCGGTGGGGCCTACGCGCCGGGCTATGCCGGCTCGGGGCCTCGCTTCGGGGCGTGGGACGCGGTGCTCGCCTGGTCGCTGCTCAACTCGCTGTCACGGCCGCAAACGGTGAACTACTTCCAGGACAATCGCGACGATCCCCGCTATGCGCAATGGCGGGCCGAGGCAGACCGCAAGGCACAGAGCGATCCCGCCGTGGCGCAAAAGCTGGCTGAGCTCGACACCTTGATGGCGCAGGCCAAGGCGCAGCCGGCCAACCCGCGCCCGGTGCCGTCCGACACCGGGGGATCCGGTGGGCTGTTCATCGTCGTCTTTGTCGGGGGAGCGGTCCTCCTCGGGCTGTGGATGATGCGCCGGCGCGCCGCGGCAGTGGCCGGGGGCGGCAC
>DASQCY010000550.1:0-2336 GCA_035634495.1 Allostellaceae bacterium | reverse complement strand
ATGGCGCCGCCGTTCACATTCACCTTTTCGACATTCCAGCCGAGATCCTTGTTGACAGCGCAGGCTTGGGCGGCGAAGGCCTCGTTGGCCTCGATGAGCTCAAGATCGTCGGCCGACCAGCCGGCCTTCTTCAGGGCCATGCGGCTCGCCGGAATCGGTCCCGTGCCCATGATCGCTGGGTCGACACCCGCCGTCGCCCAGGAGACGATGCGCGCGAGCGGCCGTAGGCCTCGCTTTTCGGCCTCAGCCGCCGTCATCAAGACGACGGCGGCCGCCCCGTCATTGATGCCGGAGGCGTTGCCCGCGGTGACCGTGCCGTTCTTGTCGAAGGCGGGGCGCAGCTTCGCTAAGGTCTCCACGGTCGTGCCGTGCTTGGGATGCTCGTCGGCGTCGATGACGGTCTCGCCACGGCGGGTTGCGATCTTCACCGGAACGATCTCGTCCTTGAACCGGCCGGCCTTTTGCGCCGCTTCGGCCTTGGCTTGCGACGCGGCGGCAAAGGCATCCTGCTGGTCGCGCGTGATCTGCCAGCGCTGGGCGACGTTCTCGGCGGTGTTGCCCATGTGATAGCCGTTGAACGCGTCCCACAACCCGTCGCGTATCATCGTGTCGACGAGCTCGGCATCGCCCATCTTGACGCCGTTGCGCAGGTGGATGCAGTGGGGCGCCTGGCTCATGCTCTCCTGACCGCCAGCGACGACGATCTCGGAATCGCCGTTGCGGATCGCCTGATAGCCAAGAGCCACGGTGCGCAGTCCGGAGCCGCAGAGCTGGTTGACCCCATAAGCCGTCGCCTCGTAGGGGATGCCGGCGGCGATTGCGGCTTGGCGGGCCGGATTTTGGCCTTCACCGGCAGCAAGGATCTGCCCCATGATTACCTCGGAAACGTCTTTCGGCTCGACCTGGGCGCGGCGCAGTGCCTCGATGATCGCGACCTCGCCGAGCTTGTGCGCGGGCACGGTGCTCAGCCCGCCGTTGAAGGCCCCAACCGGGGTGCGCGCAGCGCTCGCGATCACGACATCGGTCATCAGGGGATCTCCTCGCTGGATTGATGCCTATAGAAACAAGTGGTCGCGAATGTAGGGGCGGGATTGCCAGGAGTCCAGCTGGCCTCTTCCTCATTGCCCGCCCAACCGGGCTCGCAACCAGCTCGCGATGGGCGTCCACAGCGCATCGGGTGCGCGCGAGGCTGACATCATGCCGACGTGGTTTTGGGATCGCACGCAATAAATGTCGGAGCACCGGTGACGGAAGCGCGCGGGGCGGTGGCGTTGCTTCTTTGGTGAGGCGATCTCATCGAAACATTGTATTGTGGTCGGAGGTGCCCCTCTCCGAAGCGAGACACCGCGCGCATGAGCACTCCGAACAGCGATAAGCCGAGCGACGGCAGACCGGTTGTCGTCAAGAAGTACGCCAATCGCCGTCTCTACAACACGGCGACGAGCAGTTACGTTACCCTCGATGATCTCGCGAGGATGATCAAGAACGGTGGTGATTTCGTCGCGTACGACGCGAAAACGGGCGAAGACATCACCCGTTCCGTGCTAACCCAGATTATCGTCGAGCAGGAGCAGAAGGGACAAAACCTTCTGCCAATCAGTTTCTTGCGCCAATTGATCAGCCTTTATGGCGACAGCATGCAATTTCTGGTGCCCGGGTATCTCGAGCAGGCGATGTTGGCATTTGCTCAAAATCAAGAGCAAATGCGAAGGAACTTGCAGGCCACGTTGGGCATCTTTCCGTTCGGTCAATTCGAAGAGATGGGAAAGCAGAATATCGCGCTGTTCGAGCGTGCCCTGCGGATGCTTGCGCCCTACCGCCGGGAGGAAATGCCTCCTTCCCCTGATCCGGGTGCGTCTCGGGCAAACGACGAAGATCCGCGCCTAAAACGGCTCGAGGCGCAAATCGACGCCCTCACGCAGCAGCTAAAGGCTCTGGGGCGGGATCGCGGCGAACCTTAGAACCTTAGATAGCGTAGTCGAGGTGGGGGAGTCATGCACTCCTCGGACCTCCTGAGCGATATATGCGCCCGATTGTCGGCCACCCGAAATAGTGACCCTGGAGATAGGCGATACCTTCCGCACGCAACAGCGCTGCGTCCTCGGCGCTCTCGACGCATTCGGCCACCGTGGTCAAACCCAAGCCCTTGATGAGACCGAGAAGGTGGCGGAGAAAAATCCGGGTTTGGGGCCTGCTCGTCAGATTTCCAGCCAGAGAGCCATCGATCTTGACGATGTCGACCGGCAAGATCTGAAGATGCCGCAGCGAGGTATGGCCGGCGCCAAAATCGTCGAGCGCAACGCGGCACCCGGCATGGCGCAGAGTGTCGACAAAGC
>DASQCY010000549.1:0-5455 GCA_035634495.1 Allostellaceae bacterium | reverse complement strand
TGGTACTCGTATCGCGCCGCACCCCGTAGACGTCGATTGAACCTTGGTCGAATGCCTCGGCGACCGCTGTGTTGTAGTTATTCTGTCGATCGAGACACTCGACCTCGATCATGTTGTTGGCATCGGCCGGGGTCGACCGCACGATGTGCAGCGGATCGTCGGTGAAGCCGCCGGTTATCGGCGTCGCGCCGGAACGCAACGCTGGCCCGCCAGGCGTAACACCGAGATTGATCCCGACACTCGATTCCTGAACGATGTAGTCGTCCTCGCCGAGGGTGTAGACCGGCGTTGTGTTCGGCGTGAAAGTGTTGGTCGTCGTCGCGCTGATCCCGCCGGCAGAGATCCCGCCGCCACCCGATTGGCCGATCGTCGTGTTGCCTGTCGGATTTGACTGGATGACCATAACGCGGGCAGGACCGACGCCGGACGCGAGGATGCCAAACCCGACAAGGTTTGAGTCGGAATTGACTGCCTGGGCGAGCCCGCCCATCGCCCCCGGCATCTGTAAATTCGCCAAAGTCGTGTAGGTGACGGTATAGGGCACACCGCCCTGTAATGCCGGGTCCGTAAAGGTCAGGCTGATCGTGTCGCCGCCCCCCTGCGTCGGCGCCCCGGTAAAGCTCGCCAGGGTGAAGGCGTTGGTGACCGAATGATCGCCGTAGGGGATGATCTTCAACAGTGCGCCGGACCACACGATCGCGCTGTTGGTCACCTTCGTGATGTCGGCAAGCGACTGCTGCGCCTCCTGCTGCTGGTCGAGCAGCGGGGACAGGAACAACCCGAGGGCTGCGCAATAGCTCGCATAGGACGAAGCGGCGCCGGACGTCATCGCCGAGTCAAGATTGACCGACGGGAAATTCGCCCCGTAGCGTGCATTCGTCAAAAAATCGCTGACGATTTGAGCCGGGTTGGCGTCGTAGCCGTTGGGAGAGGCACCTGATGCGCCGGCACCGACGCCAATCACCTCGAAATTGAAATTCGGCAGGGTCGCAGTATTGCCAAGCTGATAATTAGCGAAGACGATGTTTGCGGTGCCCGAATAGCCGATCGCCTTCGCGGTATGGGCACTTGCCCAATAGGGGTCGATGGTCTGCCCGTCGACACCGAGATTAATGCTCGAAATCCTCTGCAGACCGGTGACGTCGCCGATGTTCTTGTCCCACCAGGCTAGACCGAACCCAGTGATCGGCCCTTGGCATATCCCCATGATGAACGAGGCCGAATACATATACTGCTGGCCGCCGCCTTTGCCGCCCCCGCCGCCTTTGCCTTTCCCTCCGGCTTGCTTGCTCGACGTCGCGGTAAAATCGTCATAGTCGAGCAGGTTAGGGCTGACTTTGGTCGTGCCGTAGATCAGCGGGATCACGCTGCCGGCCTGAGAGGTCTGGAACTGCAGGGAGCCGACAGCGCGCTGCTGCTTGGCGTTGGAGCTGCTGCCGAGAATTCCGCCCATCAGACAAACGGGTCAAAAAAGCGCACCAGGCGCCCGGTTAGCTGCGGCTGCTTCGCGTCGGCATAGAGCACGCCGGCATTGTGCCAGGCGTGGATCAGGCAAGGCCACTCTATAACGATCGCGCCATGCGCGAAGCAACGGCCAAACTTGAACAGTGCTACGTCACCCGGCTTCGGCGGCCCTGGAGTCTCGCGCGCGTACCGCATTATCCCATAGAGATAGCGCTCGGCGTCGCGATGCAGATGCCAGTCAGGTGGATAAAAGGGGACTTCAATGTGGGGGACGATGCCGGCCGCCTCATAGATTTCGGCGAGCATCATCAGGCAATCGGTGCCAGCGCCCTTGACCCGGCCCATGTGGTGATAGGGGGTGCCCAACCACCCCCGGGCCTCCTCGATGACCGCAAGTCGCCGCGGATCCGTTTCAGGGTGGGTCATACCGCGGTCTCCGGGGTCGGGATGTACGGAAAACCGCCAAAATGGACGGCGTTATTGAAGACGTTGGTACAGGTCGCGAGCGTGCGATCACAACCCGGCAGCAACTGGAACTCATCGCCGGCGGCGACAGGCGACAGAAAGGCAAGCTTGACTGTTACGGTGCCGCCGCTGACAAAGGACGATATAGTGCGACTGTAGCCGGCATTGCAGCCAGTGACGGCGATGATCGTCCCTTGCGCGTAGGGCGTAGTCGTCGTTGGCGCCCCTTGGATGACGGTCGTCGTTGATTCGCTGGCGGCCGAGAATGTTGCAGCGAGACTCGACCGGTCGAATAGGCACATCGCATCGCCGAAGACATGCGTGCAGCTCGATTGCCACAGTCGTCGCGGCATCTGGATGTTGAGCAGTTCGAGGTGCGAGCGACATTTCATCTCGACGCCGGTGCGACTGCAATCGATTTCGGAGATCCGTCCAGAGAACAGGATTACCGTCCCGGCGCTGGTGTCGCCGTAACCCCCGCCGGCAGCGCCCATAAACGCGCGCTCCAGCTGCAACAAGGCGCCGTCGAATTGTCCTTGCCATGCGGCCTCGAGGAGCGGTGTAGAGTCGATGAGGTCGGTCGGCTCCGCGTAGATCTTGATATCGAGCTCGTCAACCTGGGTGCCGATCAAGACCTTGGTCTTCGAGCGTTCGAATTTCGGCCCCGCCGCGAACAGGTACCCATTGGCGACGATCGACGTCGGCGCTGCCGAATACCGTAGGACCGTCCTGCCGCCGACCAGGGTGAAAGTGTAAAGGTCGGCCATGATAAATTGTTCGCCGCTGTTAAGCAGGGCGATGAGCGCGGGCGAGGCAGGCTTCACTGTCGCACCGAGATAAATGTAAGCTTTTTCAGCTGCCACAGCTGAAACATGAAGTTCTCGAAGGCGTAGCTGTCGTCAATGAACCGGCACCGAAAGTAATAGCTGTAGTCGGCGGTGATAATCAGTCCGCTGCCCGGTGCCGTACTGAATGTCACCAATCCGGTGTCCGGGTCTACGCTGTAGCTTCCCGGACCTTGCGTGATGCCGTCGAGGTAGAGCGCACTGACGACGCCAGGCGCTACAATTGGTTCCAGAAAGCCGCCACCGGGCAGCGTCGAGCCCATCGCACGCTGCAATTGGAAGACGGTTGTACTGGCGTTGCCGATGCCGATCTGCTGACCCGTGACCCGATGATCGCTCGGATCTCGAAACAGGAACGTGCCGAAGGAGCCCTGGCAGAGCATGAAGAAACCCATCAGGGTTCGTAGCTCGTCGTAGCCGGCTGTCGGGTTGTCTCGCAATAAATCAAAGACCAAGGTGAACTGCCAAAGCGGGTAGGGATAATCGAGCGCCCGCAGTTCCCGCCCGGACACCGCTCGCTGAATACGGGTTTGAAAGGTCGGGGTCTTGGTGACGCTCCAGGCGAGACCAGGTAGCGAGGGGAAAATTCCTATGTCCGCCATCAGCTGGTCCGCAGCATCGATCCGTTGCGCATCGCCTTGTTGATCGCCGCAACAAGCGCACTGCCGTTGCTGCGAAAAAACCGCGCCACGTCCTGGCTATCCATCGCTGAGACGCCAAAATTGACGACAACAGGGGCACCACCGCTACTCGCATTGGAGCCGTTTGGCGTGTCAATCAAGTTCTGCAGACCCTGAGAGATATTCGCAGGCAGCACCATCTCATTGCTGTGCAGTTGCGCGAGCACCCCGCCCGGCCCCAGGCTCGGTACTGCCCACCCGCCCTGCGCGCTCGGCACGATGCCACCATGCTCAAAGCCAAACAAAGTGCCGATTCCCTTGAAGAGGCTGCCGAGGATACCTCTCGAGCCAAACAGGCTCCCGAGCCCCAGGCCTTCGGCGAGGCGGCTGCCCACTACCTCCTCGCCCGCACCGGTGAGCCCTCCCGAGAAGTCCTGTTCGCCACCGCCGCTTCCTAGCAGACTGGCGCCAAAGAAATTGCCAATTTGGCTGAAGACTCCTTTCACCGCCGAATTCACAAATTCCGCGATGATCGACTGAGCCAAATTGGCCAGCGCCTTCTGCACAGTTGTCGTGCCTATGATGATACCGGTGACGGAAGTATCTATGGCGCGCTCGATCGGCGCGACCAAGTTGTCCCACGCTTTTTTGTTCGCTTCGGCGAGTTTGGTGTCGAGCGCTTGTACTTGGCCGACATATTTTTCGTAGGCAAGCGCCTGTTCCTCGATCAGCTTTTGCTCAGTCCGGACATCGTTCTGTGCGGCGTTGAGCTTCCTCTCGTAATAGGCCTGGTCATAAGACCATTTGAGGTCGAGGAGATCTTGCTCCTGTCGGACCTGCTCGGTGGCCGAAATTTGGCCAAGTGCGGCCTCGTCATTGATCGCCGCCTTGTAGTTGGCGAATTTTGCATCCGAGACCTTTTGATCGGCGTTGAGTTGGTCGAGCTGATTGCGTTCCGCTTGCACGGCAAGCTGCTTTTCGAGCTCGTAAATGTTGCGTTCGACCGCGAAGCGGGCGTTCGATCCGGCTTCGGTCAGCGCTAGCTTGTCCTGCCAAAACGCCAGTTCCTCGGCCTTTGATTGGCCGAAGAAGCTGTGCTCGGCCAACAGCTGTTCCTGCAGCTCTGCGCGCCAGGCTGACAGGTTGTCGGAACCGGCTCCGCTGCGAGCAGGGGCGGTTGCGCTCGAGCGCCCAAATCCCAGGGCGGCATTGCGGCTGTCGGCGACGTCACCGTTTGGCGTCAGGCTCTCGCCTATCGCCCCCACAACGTTTGCGGCCTTGGATTGCAGCGCGCCGATGCTCGATCCGACCTGCGCAGCGGCGGTGTTGATCTGCGACTGCGCCAGCTGAGCGGCGGCTCCCAACCCCGCGAACTGGGCCCGCATCGCATCCGTGGCCACTTGAACGGAATTCGACGCAGCCTCCATTCCTGATTGGAGGTCGTCGGTTTGGGCGCTGATGACGACGCTGGTTTCGATGTCGGCCATGATAGCCCCTCAATGAGGTGTGCCCCAAAGCGTGCTGATTTCTCGACGCTTGTGTCGCTCCGCGAAATCTAATTGCCGTTTCTCACCCGGCGACGTAGCTCAGAAAAATCAAGCACCACCCCGGGCAGTCCGGTATGAACGTCGCCCTCGCCAAACCCGGGGCCGAGCTCGGCGAGGATGGCTTGGGGATCCGAGCTTGCTGCGCCGCCCGGACTGAAACCGGCCGATGGCATCCGCCTGCGCGGATCTTTTCCGACGCCGAGGTACGCCCCGACCAGGACATGAACCGGCGGATGCTCGACCCAATATGACGCGAGCTCATCGAAATCGAAGAGCGTCATTTCGTCGATGACGGGATACGAATAGCCGCAGGCGGTGGCGAGGAGGCCATAGATATGTCCCCAGCCGTCGGCGCTTCCCGGACTTAGTCCGGTGGTAGTCCTGCGGCTGTCGAGCCTGCCCCCGGGCTGGCCCCGGGGGCCGACGCTTCCCCCAGGCGGTCATCGCACAGCCTCAACCCTGAGCCGGTAAGCACCGCATTCAGCACAGCACTAGCATTGCCAAGATCGAGCAG
>DASQCY010000548.1:0-9379 GCA_035634495.1 Allostellaceae bacterium | reverse complement strand
GACTAGAGGCGATTTATTCTACATCGCGCGCGGTCATTTCGCCATGTCCTGGGTGAGGTCATGTTCGTTTAGCGCCGAGAGGGGGTCTCAAAGTGAGCTCTGTCGCAAAAACGGATATAGTCGCCCCGCGAAGGCGAGTTCTGCCAACCGCTAGGGTCGTTGCCGCGGTGCAATGGCTACGAGGTGGAGTAATCTATGAGAAGCCCGGCTTTAAGGATCGGCGGGCGTACCGCGTGCCGAGCTGCCTCCACATGGCGTAGAGGTCGGTTGTCTGGGGCATCGGAACGACGCGACACACAGTGCGCGCGGTCCGAGCGGCTGATACGTAGTTTTCCGTAAGGAGAAAACCGGATTCCATGCGTGTTAGAGATTGGGGATCATTGCCTCCTCGCAGCTCGATTGTACACGAAATCGAAAGTGAGCCGGAAATGTCCCAAAGCGAATACGAGACTGCAGTCGCCGAATTTATCCGCAGCACGGGGATAATCCGCTGCCCAACTGTCTGCTTGGCGCCGACCCAGAGATCCGTGACCATCGCGGATCGCGTTGTATTGCGCCGACGTGCGGAGTCGGCTTGAAGAGCTTCGTGAGCAAAAGATGCTGAGAATGAACCCGGCATTTCTGCGCTAGCCGAGAGATGAGGCGCGAGGCTGACATTTCATTCGGGACGACTTGGGCTCACATCTGTCGCGAAATTCAGCCCGTCCAGCAATTTCGATAAACCCCATTGATCGGGATCCAGTCGTGCGAAGCGGAGGCCAAATTAATTTGCTAAAAAGGAGATCCAGATGTCCAGTAATAGTCGATTGAAGCAGGGTCGAGGGAAGGATCACGAAACAACGCGGACGCTCAGCTCGACTAACAAGAGGCGCAAGAGAGCACGGACAGAGGAGCTCAGTCCGGAACGGCGTGTGGAACTCGCGCAGCAGATTGAGGCAAAGGAGTCCCGTGGAAAACCGCCGTCGATCTGATGGCGGCGGAACTGTTCAACCTAGGGCGAGAGCACGTCGAGCGGAGGCGAGACAGTCTTCCGGCCCAGTGCCGGCATCAATAACAAGCCAGTCGACCGGGTCGGCGCATTGCGGGAGCTGTTGCGCGAGGACCTCGGGAGACGCATCGGACGCGTCGTGACGGCGCGCGCGAAGGCGAGCCTCCATCGTCGATGCTGGAGCGGCGAGCCACAGACCCGAAAAGGGGACAGCGGCTGCCTCGGCTATTGCGGCGAAAGATCGGCGCTCCTCGGGCCTTAGGGATACGGCATCGATGATCACGGAATACCCCGCCGCGAGCGCCGCCGCTGCTTTTTGGCGAAGCGCCTCGTAGACTCGGCGCGACAGTTCCGTTGTGTAAGCGCTCGCCGGGAGCCGGGTTTCTGGGGCAACCCCGAACAAACGCTTGCGGATCACGTCGCTGCGAAGCACCCGTGCGCCGATCTCTGGAGCCAAGGCAGCGGCGAGGGTCGACTTGCCCGACCCGCTGAGACCGCCGATCGCGACGAGGCAACAGGGTCGCGGGCGCACCAATCGAGCTGCTAGATCGAGGTAGCGGCGCGCTTCGGTGGCCATTTCCGGCTTTCTCTCGGCATGCGTCGCCCGGTCCATTGCCGTCGCCGTGACATGCGCCCGGATCGCGGCGCGGAGCGACAAAAAGAGTGGCATCGCCGGGAGCCCGTCATCCTCGTCGGTCAGATCGAGGTAGCGGTTCAATACGAGATTGGCAAAATCCGTGAGCCCGCGATGCTCGAGATCCATCAGCAAGAAGGCAAGATCATAAAGGACGTCGATAGAGGCGAGCGCGTCCGAGAATTCGAGGCAATCGAATAGGGTCGGCTTGCCGTCGAGCAGGCAGATGTTGCGGAGGTGCAGATCCCCATGGCAACGCCGCACTTTTCCTTCCGCGCGCCGCCGGTCGAGCAACCCGCCAACGACCGCGAGCCGCTGCAACGAACTCGCGCGGATTTCATCGACGCATTCCGGAGCAAAGCCGACGTGGCGGGCTGCGGCGAGGCAACGATGGTTCGTCTCTGCGATGTCGGTGAGCGTCGTCGCGCCGCCGTAATCAAGCCGCCGTTCGGCCAGTGCATGGAAATCGGCAATATGGCCCGCAAGCTCGTTCATCATAGGTACGCTCAACCCGCCGGTTTGAGCGAGGGCGTCGAACAATGATGACTGCTCGAAGCGCCTCATGACCACAACCCAATCGATCGCTGGACCGTTATCTGCGAAGCCGATTCTTCCGTTTGGCAACCGGATCAGGGCTCGGACTTCGAGATAAAGCGTGGGTGCCGTGCGGCGGTTCAGAGCTAGCTCGGCCTCGCAAGCCTGCCGCCGGTCCTCCGCTGTGGAGAAGTCGAGATAAGGATATTTTACGGCACGCTTGAGCTTGTAGACGCGGTCGCCGGCGAGGAACACCAGCGACACATGCGTTGCAATGATATCGACCTGCTCTATCGCCGGTCCATAAGAGCCCGGCTTGCTCAGAAAAGCGACGACGTCTTGCTGATCATTCACCATAACTGAGCGGGACCGGCTCGTGTCGCGGGGCGCCTCATATCGCCGGTGGAGCGGTCGCAAATTCCGTGTGATCCTCGATGCCTCGGACGCCGAGGGTGTTCTCTGCGGCGATACGCAAGGCTCTGCGCTCATCCTCCGATCCGACGATACCCCAGAGATGCACGATCCCGTCCGAGACGACGACGCGGCCTTCGCCGGCATCCGCCCACTTCTGCTCGCGCAGCTCGGCGAGCAACTGGCGGCGGATCGCGCGGTCTTGCTCCGCGTCAGCGGTTTCGGCTCCGCCGCTGGCTAGCACTTTTAAAAGGTCGGCGCGGCTGACGATGCCGACAATCTTGCCGTCGTGCACGACCGGCACACGCTTGATATGCTTTGTCTCCAGCAGATCGGCGACCTCGCCGAGCGTCGCCATTTCTTCGACGCTGAAGACCTCGCGGGTCATGATGTCCGCTACCCGCTTAGCGTGTGATTTGATGTAGTCGGCGGCCAGCCGGGAATTCGAGGAAAACGGCTCGCTCCAGCGCGGGAGGTGCCGTTCGGTTCCGGTCTCGACCCGGCGCAGCAAGTCCCCTTCGGTGACAATCCCGACGAGGCGCCCGTCCGTGTCCAGGACAGGAACACCGCTGATGCGAAGATTGATCATCAGCCTCGCAAGCCCTTCGACGGTGGTATCCGGCGATGCGGTCACCACGGCCCTGATCATCACATCTTTCGCCCGCATGCGCCCCTCCTGTGCTGCTACCAGGCAAAAGCTATCCGCGCCGGCGGCAACGGCATTGACCTGGATCAACGCAATAGGCTGCGCACGACCTATCTGTCGGGATCGATATAGTAGGAGGCAGGTCTTGTGATCGTCCCGTGGAGCATCGGGGGTCTGCTGCGCGAGCTCGCTGCGCGGGGAGAGCACCCAGCCGTCATCTCATTCGGCGAAGACGGTGTCCTGACATGGGGCAGCCAGACTCTCGCCAAGAAGGCGCTGAGCTTGGCTCGCGGCCTACGTGAAAATGGGGTCAGCAGCGGCAGCGCAGTCGCGCTCTGGGCACCGAACTCGCCAGTCTGGATCGTCGCAGCCTTGGGCGTCCTGGCGGCAGACGGGATGCTCGTGCCGATCGATGATCTGGCAGACGCGGAACAGCTCGAAGCAGCGCTCCATTCCAGCGGCGCCCGGCTGATCCTCACGACGGCGCGTCATCTCGACGCGAGCGGCGCTATCCTGCGCACCCACGATGTCACCGCGATTCGTGTCGATGAAGGCACGCTCTCCGGGCCGGGCGCGACGGCCTGGCAGGCATTGGCGAACAAGCGAGCCGAAGACCTCCCAGTACCGGCTAATGACGAACCGGCTGTGTTGTCCTGGACCTCCGGCACGACCGGCTCGCCCAAGGCATTCATGCTGACGCATCGCAATATCGCGCGCAATGTCGAAGCCTTGCAGAAAATGGCTGTTGTCGGTCCACGCGATCGTGCGCTGCTGCCGTTGCCGCTGCACCACGCCTACCCGTTTGTTGTCGGGATGCTGACCACACTGACCCTCGGAACCACGATCGTATCGCCGGGCGGCACGACCGGATCGGCGCTTATGAGGGCACTGCGCGAAGGCGAAGTCACGACGATCATCGGGGTGCCGCGCCTTTATGAGGCCCTCTGGGCCGCGATCGAGGCGCGTCTTAAGGAGTACAACCTTACAGCCCGCTTGGCATGGCGTGCACTGCTGAAATTGACGATCTTTGTTCAGCAGTCGAGCGGGCTTCGTCTGGGGCTTTTTCTGTTCGCACCTGTTCGGCACACAATCGCGCCGCGCCTGCGACTGCTGGTCTCGGGCGGAGCACGGCTGGAGAGGGAGACCGAGGGACAGTTGGAAGCGCTTGGCTGGATGGTGCTGTCCGGATATGGCCTAGCGGAAACCGCATCGCTGTTCACCGGCAATCGCCCGCACGACCGTCGTCCCGGCAGCGCCGGGCGCCCGCTTGCCGAGGGCGATGTTCGAATTGCGCACGCCGATGATCAGGGGATCGGCGAGATCGAGCTGCGGGGAAGCTCGATCACCAAAGGCTACCTTAACAATCCCGAAGCCAATCGGACGGCGTTCACCCCGGACGGATGGTTTCGGACCGGCGATCTGGGCTTCCTGGATCGCGATGGTTTTCTGTTCGTCACCGGGCGGACAAAGGAAGTCGTGGTGCTGGGCGGCGGGAAAAAGGTGATCCCCGAAGATCTCGAGCGGATCTATGGCAGTGCCCCCGAGATATCGGAGATCGCAGTACTGGAGGACAAAGGCGCACTCGTCGCCCTGGTGCGGGCGGATCCGGTCAAGCTGCGGCAGCGAGGAGCGACGAACCTGCGCGACGGCGTTCGTGTCATCCTGGGGGAGAAAGCGCAGCATCTGCCATCCTATGAACGATTGTCGGGGTTTGCGCTAACCGATCAGCCATTGCCGCGAACCCGTCTCGGGAAATACCGGCGTTTCCTGTTACCTATGCTCTATGCCCAGGCGGCCGCGGGAGCCGGAAGACGTCCAGCCCACGCCGTGGCGCCGGGAGACGCGGCGCTCTTGGGTGACCCGACCGCGGACGCGGTTTGGACCTTGCTGCGCCAACGTTACCCAAACCAGGCGCTCGACCTGGACATCAATCTCAGCCTCGACTTAAATCTGGACTCGTTCGCTTGGATGGAGGTGACGATCCTGTTGCAGGACCGGCTGGGCATCCATCTAACCGACACGGATATCGCCGCGATCGAGACAATCCGCGACCTGCTGCGTCTGTCGATAGAGCGCCGGACGGGAGCTCGACCTCTCCCGCGTCAAGAACCAGCCATCGCGGCAGACATTGAGCGCTGGCTGGCGCCGACCGGCCCGCTGCTGACTGCGTTGGGCTTCGTGCTCTACGCGCTGAACTGGCTGTTTATGCGTGGGCTGTTCCACCTACGACCCACTGGCGTCGAGAGGCTGCCCGGGACCAGGCCATTCCTGATTACGCCCAACCACGTCAGTTATCTGGACGCCTTGGCAATTGCTGCGGCGTTACCCTGGCGCCAGCTGTGGCACGTCTATTGGTCCGGCGGCGTGCTGCTCTTATTCTCCAGCCCGCTCGCTCGCCTGTTCTCGCGAGCCATGCATCTGTTCCCTATCGATTCGAGGCATCCCGATGCGGCGCTCGAAACGGCTGTCCGGGTGCTGAGGTCAGGCAATATATTGGTCTGGTTTCCCGAGGGCTGGCGTTCTCCCGACGGAAGCCTCCAGCGATTTCTGCCCGGTATCGGCCAGCTGCTCCTGCGTAGCGGAGCGCCGGCTGTGCCGGCGTATATCACGGGCGCATTCGAGGCGTTGCCCCGGGCGCGCCGCATCCCGAAGTTTCGCCGCATCACCGTGACCTTTGGCCGTCCCGAGCCGGTCGCGTCCTTGTGTGCAAGGGGTATCGGCCGCACCGACGAGGAGCGGGTTGCCAATGCCCTTCGCCAATGTCTCATCGCTCTCGCAGTAGAAGCGAGTGGTACAGCGGGGCCAGCTGTCGTCGCTGATCACCCTGCTGATCCTGTCAGCAGTACGCACCAGTAAACCCGGCTACTTAACATTGGCTTTCGTTGATCTGCATCAACCCAGAACGCGCATGTCTGCATCACTCTTAATTGGGATGGAGAAGATGATGCGTGATGCGCGGACCAGTCGGTTGGTCGGACGAGTGCAAACCCGCCGATCGAACCTCGCGGGATTTGCCTTGATCCTGTCGCTCGGCCTCGCCCTGGTGTCGGCGGGCTGCGCGCAGCCCGATCGTGGGTCACCATTGACCCCGTCTCAGAACCATGTCCTGATTCCGAGCCTCGCCCCTGTCGTGCAGGCCGTGATGCCTGCAGTCGTCCATGTCTCAGCTGTCCAAAGACCGGGTAGGACGAGTGTTGGCGAGGAAGACTCGGCAGGCCTCCGGCGCTCGAAGCATCGGAGCGCCGACCGGGGTTTGCCGCCCGCGGCGCTCGACGAGCTGTTGCGTCGCTTTTTCGGCATGCCGGAAATGCCGATCAGAGCGACGGGCTCAGGTTTCATCATCGATCCCGTCGGTTACATCGTCACCGAGGACCACGTCGTCGAGAACGCCGAGAAGGTGACGGTGACTGTCCAAGAGGGAAAGAGGCATACGGCCCGGATCATCGGGCGCGACCCCAAGACCGATCTTGCGGTTCTCAAAATCGATGCGGACCATCCATTACCGTATGTCGGTTGGGGCGATAGCGATACTGCGCGGGTGGGCGACTGGGTGGTGGCCATCGGCAATCCTTTTGGCCTCGACGCCACCGTCAGCAGCGGGATCATTTCCGGACGAGGTCGCGACATTCACCTCGGCCCCTATGACGACTTCCTGCAGATCGATGCAGCCATCAATCTTGGCAATTCTGGCGGCCCCACCTTCGACCTCAACGGTCGCGTGATCGGGATCAACACGGCCATCTATTCGCCGAATACCGGTTCGGTCGGGATCGGCTTCGCTGTTCCGGCAAATCTTGCGCAACCGGTGATCGCGCAGTTAAAGGCGCGTGGCAAGGTCGAGCGTGGTTGGCTCGGCGTGCGGGTCCAAGACCTAACCCCGGAAATCGCGCAAAGTTTTGGGCTGCCGGAGGCCGAAGGTGGGCTCGTTGCCGACGTTACCGCGGACGGCCCCGCCGAACGGGCCGGATTCGTGCAGGGCGACGTGATCCTCTCGGTGAACGGGCAAATTGTCGGCAAGAAACGCAACCTGCTGCTCGCACTCGCGGCGATGCCTATCGGTCAGAAGGCCGAGGTGCGGGTATGGAGGCAGAACGCCGAGATTGTGCTGTGGCCGGTAATCGGCGAAATGCCTGGCAGCCCGCAAATCGCGGCGATCGTTCCACGCGAAAGTCGAACCCAGAGTAAAGATTTTATCATTGGTTTGAGCCTAGCTCCGCTGACCGAGGCGCGACGCGAACTGTTAGAGATCCCTCGGAACATCAGGGGCGTGATTGTTTTATCGATCGACGACGACAGCGCGTTTCTGCGTTCTGGCATCCGGCCGGGCGACGTGATCGAGGGCATTAACCAGCAACCGGTGAACTCGCCCGAAGAGGCTATCGCCAGGCTCAAGCGAGCCCTCACGACCGAGCAGAAGAATGTGCTGATGCTAATCAACCGTCACGGCACCAATCGCTATCTGGGAACGTCCCTGGAGTACAAACCAAACGGGCGCGACGACAGTTGATGCCGATAATCCGCCCGCCGTCCAAGGGGGTTTTGATCTGGCTCAATTTCCAGCTGTCCGCTACCGTCCAATAACGCGCGAATCTAATGACGAGAGAGCGTCGGTATGGTCGGGATAGTGGCTCGTTTCGAAATCAGTTACAGCCGATGCCTTGACCCCGCGGGCAAACTCGTCGCGCCGCTGCCGCCGACAGCATGTGATCCTGACCAGTTGATCGCGCTCTATCGCGCCATGGTGCGAACACGCAGCCTCGATGCCAAGGCGGTTGCGCTGCAACACACCGGCCGTCTCGGCACCTTTGCATCCTCGCTCGGTCAGGAAGCGGTTTCGGTGGGTGCTGCCAGCGCGACGCGCGAGGAAGATGTGTTGCTGCCCAGCTTTCGCGAGCAGGGTGCCCAATTGTGGCGCGGGGTCACACCACTCGAGCTGTTCCTTTATTGGGGCGGCGACGAGCGGGGCAGTAATTTTGCCCGGGCGCGCGAGGACTTCCCGGTTTGCGTGCCGGTGGGCAGCCATGCGCAACATGCCGTCGGGGTCGCGCTCGCCTTCAAACTGCGTAAGGAGAAGCGCTCTGCCGTCTGCATCTTTGGCGACGGCGCGACATCGAAGGGCGATGTCGCCGAGGCGCTGAACGTCGCCGGCGTGTGGCAGCTCCCGGTCGTTTTCGTGGTCTGCAATAACGGATGGGCGATATCGATGCCTCGGCATCGGCAGAGCGCCGCTCAGACGCTGGCCCAGAAGGCGATTGCTGCAGGCTTTGACGGCAACGATGTCGTCGCGGTTCACGGGGTCGTTGCAGCGGCATTGGAGCGAACCCGCGGCGGCGGTGGCCCTCATCTTGTAGAGGCGCTGACCTATCGTCTCTGCGACCACACGACCGCTGACGATGCGAGCCGTTACCGGGAGGACGCCGAGGTAAGCCGCCATTGGCCCGAGGAGCCGGTGCTGCGGCTTCGCCAATTTCTCACCGAGCTGGGCCAGTGGACAAAGGCCGACGAAGAACGGCTGCTTCACGAGACAGCGGCCGAGATCACGGCAGCCGCCGACGCCTATCTGGCGATGACGCCGCAAGAGCCGTCGACAATATTCGACTACACCTTCGCCATCCTACCGGCAGAGCTTGCGGTGCAGCGGCAGGCCGCGCTAGGCAGCGCCTGTCTTGCCGCTCCGGAAACCAAGATTGCCAACCAGAAAGACTAGCACGGCACGAAAGAGGAAGCGATGGAAGAAGCGTTTCGCTTTGCCGATGAGCTCGGACCATTCAAGCTGGTTCACATCTACCGGCCTTCGGTCGATCTCAAGGCGGTGGTTGCAATCGACAATATCGGCTGCGGGCCGGCGATCGGCGGGGTCCGGATGGCGCCCGATGTCAGCACTGAGGAAGCCTTCCGGCTGGCGCGAGCGATGACCTTCAAGAATGCCGCGGCCGGTCTGCCGCACGGCGGCGGCAAATCGGTGATCTTTGCAAATCCCAAAATGGCGTTGCGCGACAAGGAGCGGCTGATCCGGGCCTTCGCCGCGGCGATCGGCAATCTTGCCGAGTACATCCCGGGTCCGGACATGGGCACAGACGAGCTGGCCATGGGGTGGATCAAGGACGAGATCGGCCGCGCCGTCGGGCTGCCGCGCGAGATCGGCGGCATCCCGCTCGACGAGATC
>DASQCY010000547.1:0-2884 GCA_035634495.1 Allostellaceae bacterium | reverse complement strand
CGGCAATGCGCTTCAGCGGAATGCTGCGCGGGGCGAGCCTATCAGCCTCCTCGCGCGTGATTTCCATGTCTCGGGCCATCGCATCAACGAGGCCGGCCCAGCGCTCGGTACGGACCGGTCCGGGATTAACCGCCACAAAGCCGATAGTGTCCCTGCCATACTGCGCAGCGAGCGCAAGTGTCAGGTTCTGCCCGGCAGCGATCGCCGCGCCTGGCGCGATCTCCCAGTACGACGGTTTGACCCCGTCATTGCCGAACAAGTTTACGACGCGCCCGCGCCCTTGCTTAACCGGGAATGTCCAAGACCCGCCGGCCAAGTTCCGATCACGGGGTTCGCTCCCGGGCGCGGACGTTGGAGATAGTCGCTTACGATCGCGATTTCCACCCTGCCGCAGCATCCCCCGAGTCCTACGCTGGGACCGCGGCGAGGTCGAAGGCGGCGGCCATCAGCGCGCGGGTGTAGGGGTGTTCGGGGGCGGTCATAACGCGCTCTGTGGTGCCGGCTTCAACGATCCGGCCGTCCTTCATGACCAGGATCTCGTGGGCCAGCGCGCGCACGACCCGCAGATCGTGGCTGATGAAGAGATAGGCGAGGCCGTGGCGTGATTGCAATTCGCGCAACAGTTCGACGATCTGCGCCTGCACCGACATGTCTAAGGCCGAAGTCGGCTCGTCGAGCACGACAAAGCGCGGTTTGAGCACCAGCGCTCGGGCGATCGCGATGCGTTGGCGCTGGCCGCCCGAGAATTCGTGCGGGTAGCGCTCGGCCGCTTGCGCGTCGAGCCCGACCTCGGCGAGTGCCGTCTCGATCAGTCGCCGGCGCTCGGCCGCACTCGCCGCCAAACGGTGCACCTTCAGCCCCTCTTCGACGATCTGCGCGACCGAGAGCCGCGGCGAGAGGCTCGAAAACGGGTCCTGAAAGACCACCTGCATCTCGCGCCGCATAGGCCGCAATTGGCGCTGGCCGAGTGCCGCGATGTCCTGCTCCGCAAAGCGGATGTGCCCCTGCGCCTCGGTCAGCCGCAACAAGGCCAGGCCCAATGTCGTCTTGCCCGAGCCGCTTTCGCCGACGACGCCGAGGGTCGTGCCGGTCCGCACCGCAAGCGAGACTCCATCGACCGCCTTGACGTGTCCCTTGATCCGGCGCAGCACCCCGCTGCGGATCGGAAACCACACCTTGACGTCCTCCGCCGTCATCAGGTCCGGCGCCGCCGGGTCAGCGAACGACGGTTGGCCTTTCGGCTCGGCCGCGAGCAACCGTCGCGTATAAGGGTGGCGCGGGTGGGTAAAGATCGCCGCAGGCGGGCCGGCCTCGACGATCTCGCCCCCCGTCATGATGCAGATCTCATCCGCCATCTTGCGGACGATCGTCAGATCGTGGGTAATCAACAACAGCGCCATCCCAAGGCGCTCTCGCAAATCCCGCAGGAGCTGCAGGATGTGCGCCTGGATCGTCACGTCGAGCGCCGTGGTCGGCTCGTCCGCGATCAGGATGTCGGGTTCGTTCGCGATCGCCATCGCGATCATAACCCGCTGGCGCTGGCCGCCCGAGAGCTGGTGCGGATAGGCACCGAGCCGGCTCTCGGCGTCCGGCAGATCGACCAGCCGCAAGAGTTCGAGAATCCGCTCGCGCGCCGCTGCGGGGGCCATGTGCTTATGGACGAGAAGCGTTTCCCCGATTTGCCGCTCGAGTGTGTGCAGCGGGTTGAGCGAGGTCATTGGCTCCTGAAAGACCATCGCAATGCGATTGCCACGCACCTGACGCAGCTGCTCCGGCGAGGCGCCGACCAGTTGCTCGCCGGCAAAGCGGATGCTGCTCCCCGCGCCGTGGGCGGCGAGCGGGTAGGGCAGCAGCTGGAGGATCGAGAGCGCGGTCACACTCTTGCCAGAGCCGCTCTCGCCGACCAGCGCTAGGGTCTCGCCGCGATCGAGGGAAAGCGACACGCCTTTAACCGCCTCGACCGGCGGTGTTCCACCGCGGCCGGCGAAGGTGACACCGAGATTGCAAATTTCGAGCAGCGGGGCGGCTTCCGACGGCGTCACAGGACCACCTTGCGCGGGTCGAACGCATCGCGGACCCCCTCGCCGACAAAGATAAGCAGGCTCAGCATCGAGGCCAGCACGAAGAACGCGGTCAGTCCGAGCCAGGGCGCTTGCAGGTTAGCCTTGCCCTGGGCGAGCAATTCGCCGAGCGAGGGGGAGCCTGGCGGCAGCCCGAACCCGAGGAAATCGAGAGAGGTCAGAGTGGTGATCGCGCCGTTCAAGATGAACGGCAGAAAGGTAATCGTCGCCACGGTCGCGTTCGGGAGCACATGGCGCAGAATGATGAGTGGGTTGGAGACGCCGAGCGCCCGTGCCGCCCGGACATAATCGAAATTGCGCGCGCGTAGGAACTCGGCACGCACGACATCGACGAGCGCAATCCATGAAAACAGCAACATCAGGCCGAGTAGCCACCAGAAATTGGGTTCGATAAAGCTCGCCATTATGATCAAGAGGTAGAGCATCGGCAGCCCCGCCCAGATTTCGATGAAGCGCTGAAATCCGAGGTCGATCAGGCCGCCGAAATAACCCTGAACCGCCCCGGCCGCGACCCCGACCACCGAAGAGAGGCCGGTCAGTACGAGGCCGAACAGCACGGAAATGCGAAAGCCGTAAATCAACCGCGCCAGCACGTCGCGCCCTTGATCGTCGGTGCCGAACCAGTTGACGCGCGACGGCGGCGATGGCGCCGGGCTTGGCAGGTCGTAATTGATCGTGCCGTAGCTGAACGGTATCAGCGGCCAGAGCATCCAACCCTTCGCTACGATCAACTTCTTTACCGCTGGATCGCGGTAATCGGCCGCGGTTGGAAATTCGCCGCCGAACGTCGTCTCCGAATAATC
>DASQCY010000546.1:0-2061 GCA_035634495.1 Allostellaceae bacterium | reverse complement strand
GGACCGCGACTCATAGACCCGGCAGATGCCGGCCTCCCATTTGTCAGAGCCCCCCGTATCAAATCCGCTGGCCGACCTTGTGTGAGGCGACCCGCGGACGGTCCTGTGGCGCTCTACTTCGCGGCCTCCAGCTTCCTCCTCTGCTCCTCGGCGGCGAAGTGCCGCTCGACGGCGCTCGCTGCGGCGGCTTTGCGTTTGGCGCTGAACGCTTCGCGATTGGCACGCATCCAGTCCATCGATTGCGAGCGCCAGGCGTTGCGCTCTTCAAAGCGCGGCAACACATAGCGCGCGAACAATTCGTAGGAGCGCTTGGTCGCCTCCCAATCGGCCCAATCGTGGGCGAGCATCAGAATGCAGCCAAAGCCGCCGGTCTTGGTCCAATAGTTCTCGAGCACGCGCAATGCGTCGTCGGGCGTGCCGATGGCGCCGCGCCCGCCTGCATTGATCTCCTCGATGCTCGGCATCCCGATCGCGGCACCGCCCTCGGGGTTGACCGAGTAAGAATAGAGCTGCCACTTCTCAAACCCGGCGCGGACGTTCTCGATCGCCTTCTCGCGGGTCTCGGCGAGGTGGAACGGCGCCATGACGCGATAGACGCCCCGATCCATCGTGCGGCCCAGCGCCCGGGCCTCGGAATTGGCGAGCTCCCAGTTGTAGTCGAGCGTGTCATAGCCGTTCGGGCTGCCCGCCATCACGCATAGCATGCCGAGATCGTAGCGCCCGGCGAGCTTGCCGCCATAGGGCGTGACCGCGCTGGCGATTGCCAGATGCGGTCGCGGTTTCGAGTAGGGGCGCAAGTGCAGCCGCGCGTCGCGCATCGTGTACCAGTCGCTCTGCTGCGTGATTATTTCGCCGTCGAGCAGACGGGTGATGATGTCGATCGCGTCGGCCATGCGGTCGCGCTGGGTCTCCGGATCGATGCCGAGCATCATCGCGTCGGAGGGCAAGAGGCCCGGACCGAAGCCGAACATCGCCCGACCGCGCGTCTGGTAGTCGAGCTGAACGATCCGGTTCGCCACCATCAGCGGGTGGTGGTAGGGCAGTGAGATAACCCCGGTACCGAGCCGGATGTTCCGGGTGCGCTCGGCGGCGGTGGCGATAAACAACTCGGGCTGGCCGTAGATCTCATAGCCGCCCGAATGGTGCTCGCCGATCCATGCTTCGGCGTAGCCGAGCTTGTCGAGCCACTGCATCAGCTCGAAATCGCGCTCCATGCAGAGCAGCGGATCCTCGTCGTTGGGATGGAACGGCGGCAGAAATACCCCTGCGCGAAGTGTGCGAAACTCGGCCATGCTGCTCCTCCTTCGCCCGAATTTGGGCGATACTAACGGATGCAGCGACGCGGGCCGAATTTTTCCTTCGGTTTGATACCCTCGGCGAAACCGACGCGAAAGAGTTCGCGCAGCGGTGCGCTTTTCTACCCTACGCTGCTAGCGGCTATTCCGCTGCAAGTAAACTGCCGGGCTCGCGCGAGGCGGCCACCGGGTGCCCGTCGCGGCGCCACCAATCGATCCCGCCGAGCAGTTCCTTGGCACGAAAACCGAGGCTAGCGAGCTTGTAAGCGCCCTTGGTCGACGCATTGCAACCGATCCCGTCGCAATAGACGACATAGACCTTGCTGCGGTCGAGCCATGCAGCAGTCTGGGCACTCATCTCGCGATGTGGGAAGCTGATGGCGCCGGGAATGTGGCCAGCGGCGTAGGCATCGCGGGAGCGGGCGTCGATCACGACGATGTCGGAAAATCCGGCTCTGAGATCAACGGACAAATCCCACGAATCAGTGTGGAAACGCAGCTTGTCTCCCATCACCTTCGCAATTTCACCCGGCTCTGGCGTGCCATATTCGAGAACTGCGGAAATTTCATGCGCCATGATCGACCCCGTGCCGGAGGATATTACGATCTTCGATCATCCGAGCTCGAGGATCAACCAGAGCCGAAGCCCGGAACCACGCGCGATCAGGCCGCGATGGCCTCGGCGTGACGGAGAAAGCGCCGGTTTGGGGCGCTGCGCGGGCGGGTCGCCAGACGCTCATATGCCAGCGACAGGGCGACGTCACGC
>DASQCY010000545.1:0-3900 GCA_035634495.1 Allostellaceae bacterium | reverse complement strand
TCATCAGCTCGCCAAGCGAGGCCGGGATGCCTGATATCATCGCCTTCTCGCGGTCGATCAGCGCGGCCCAGTCGAGGCTCGGCTTGCCGATGTGGATGTGATGGGCCTTAGCGCGCTCGATCTCGTCGAGCGCGTGCGCGGCCGCGACCAGCACCTTTTTCGGCATGCAGCCGCGGTTAGGGCAGGTGCCGCCGAGCAGATCCGGCTCGATCATCGCGACCTTGAGCCCCGCCTCCCGCGTCGCCACGGTGACACCCATCCCGGCATTCCCGCCGCCGAGGATCACGACATCGAAGCTGCGTGTTGGCATTGCTTGGTCCTCCCAGAGAGCGTATTGCCACACGGTGGCAGGTACAGGTGTGGAGAGCCAGCCTTTCCCCGCCCACCCGGGTCGGATCATGCTTTACAACAGGAGGAATGCCATGGCTGAAGGGGCAAAGCGCATCGAACAATTGGCGCCGGAGCTGGACAGGATCATCTCCACTTCGGAACCGATCCACGACCTGGCCGACGGCTTCGGCGGCGCGCAGGGCCCGGCCGAGGGGCCGCTGTGGTGGCGCGAGGGCGGCTATCTCGTCTTCAGCGACATCCACAACAACCGGCGCATGAAATATGAGCCGGGCAAGGGCGTATCGTTGCTGTTGGAGCCGACCAACCGCGCCAATGGACTGACCCGCGATCTGCAGGGGCGGCTCGTCGCTTGCGAGCATGATTCCCGCCGTGTGACGAGGCAAGAGCTCGACGGCAGTATCACCGTTATCGCCAACAGCTTTCAGGGCCGTCAATTGAACCGCCCCAATGACGTCGTCGTCAAATCCGACGGCTGCATCTACTTCACTGATCCGTGGACCAGCCCCAATGCGGCGCAGCAATGGGATCTGACGTTTTCCGGCGTCTATCGGGTGACCCCGGACCTCGGCCAGCTGACCCTGCTGGTCGATAATTTCATCGTGCCCAATGGGCTCGCCTTTTCGCCGGACGAAGGCGTGCTCTACATCAACGACTCGCGCCGCGGCCATATCCGGGCATTCGACATGATGCCAAACGGTACGCTGGCAAAGCAGACCGACCGCGTCTTTGTCGATCTGCGCGGCGCCGAATCAGGCGTTCCCGACGGTATGAAGGTCGATGTCGAAGGCAATGTCTATTGTGGCGGCGCCGGCGGGCTGTGGGTCATCGACCCCAAGGGCAAAAAGCTCGGCCGCATCGTGCACGGGGCACCCGCCACGACAAATCTGGCCTTCGGCGGTGCCGATTGGAGAACCCTATATTTCACCAGCCGCAATCACCTCGGTGCGGTCAACGTAAAAGTTGCTGGCATTCCGGTACCACCACAGAAGAAGTAAAACTCGTTTTCAGTGACTTGGGTTCGGGGTCGGATGACCGGCCTCGAAACTCGTTCCGAACGGTCGCGCCGCCTGGGTATGGGCAGGCCCATTACGCGGCGCGATTTTATCGATGGCATCGCGGTCAGCGCAGCGGTCGCCGCGTCGGGGCGTGTTCTGGCCGCCGTTGGTCCGGAGGGGGATGGAACAGCACCCCAGGATCGTCCTGGTTATTACCCGCCCAGTCTGACGGGGATGCGGGGCAGCCACCCGGGCAGTTTCGAGGTCGCCCACGCGCTGCGTGACGGCACCTTCCTGAAATCCGGAGCCCCGCCAGTCGAACCGGGGGAGCATTACGACCTGATCGTCGTGGGTGGCGGGATCAGCGGCCTCGCCGCCGCCTATTTCTACCGTGCCAGGGCGGGTGCCGCCGCCCGCATCCTGATCCTCGACAACCATGACGATTTTGGCGGTCATGCCAAGCGCAACGAGTTCGCGCTTGGCGGCAAAATCCAGCTGATCAATGGCGGCACGCTCGGCATCGACAGCCCCCGCCCCTATAGCCGCGTGGCCGCCGGCCTGCTGAATGCGCTCGGCGTCGACCCGGCGGCCCTCGCTGCGCACCACGCTGACCGGAAGTTCTATCGCTCTCTGGGCCTCGGCTCCGGGATCTTCTTCGACAAGGAAACCTTCGGCGTGGATCGCCTGGTCAAAGGAAATCTCTCGTCGTCCGAATTCCTCGAACACGCACCGCTCAGCGAGGCTGCGCGGCGCGACGTTCGGCGCCTCGAAACCGAGCCGATCGACTATCTGCCTGGGCTCTCTTCCTCCGAGAAAAAGGCGCGTTTGTCCCGGATCAGCTATCGCGACTATCTCCTCGACCTGGTCAAGGTCGATCCGGCGGTGATCGCGCTCTACCAGAGCCGCACCCACGGTGAATGGGGCGTCGGGATCGACGCCGTCTCCGCGCTCGACGTCTGGCCCTTTGATTTGCCCGGCTTCCAGGGCTTGAAGCTCGATCCCGGGCCGGCACCGCATATGGGCTACACCGCAGCCGGCTATGCCGATGGCGGCTCGCACAAATTCCACTTCCCGGATGGCAACGCCAGCATCGCGCGGCTTCTCGTGCGCAGCCTGACCCCGCAAGCCGTGCCCGGCAGCACGGTCGAAGACGTCGTGACTGCGCGCATCGATTACGGCACGCTTGATCGGCCGGATAATGCCATCCGCATCCGGCTCGACAGCACCGCCCTCTCCGTCAGCGCCATCGGACCCGGCGACTCGCCTGTAGTTGCCGAGGTGGTCTATTCGCGGATGGATCGGGTTTGGACCGCGCGCGCCAAGCATTGCGTGCTCGCCTGCTGGAACATGATGATCCCGTATCTCTGTCCACAATTGCCGGAGCGGCAGAAGGCAGCACTCCACTACCTGGTCAAAGTGCCACTGGTTTATACGAATGTGGCGTTGGGGAACTGGCGGGCGTTTGCCGCGTTGCGGGTCTCGGCGATCCATTGTCCGGGCAGCTATCATTCGAGCGTCCGGCTGAACCCGGTCACCGATATCGGCTCTTACCGCTCGCCGCGCTCGCCGGATGAGCCGATCTTGGTCCGAATGGTACGTACACCGTGCTATCCTGGGATGTCGGAGCGCGACCAGCATAGGATGGGTCGCGGGGAACTGCTCACCACCAGTTTCGCGACCTTCGAAGAGAAGATCCGCGATCAGCTCAGCCGCATGTTGGGACCCGGGGGTTTCGATCCGGCGCGCGACATCACGGCGATCACGGTCAACCGCTGGCCGCACGGATACGCCTACGAATACAATCCGTTGTTCGACCCGGATTGGCCGGAAGGCGAAGCGCCGCACAAGATCGGCAGCGCGCGCTTCGGCCCAATCGCGATCGCCAATTCCGATGCCGCGGCCGCGGCCTACACCGACGCCGCGATTGATCAGGCGCACAGAGCTGTGGAAGAACTGCTCGCCGGCTAAATCTGCTCTAGCCTAGCCCAACTAAGCGGCGAGCATTTCCGCGAGGTTCGATTGCGCCGACGGCAGACCGGGGAAGATTTGCGCGAGCTGGCGGTCGGCAAGGCCGAGGTGGCGTTCGAGGATGGCCGCAAATACGGTGCGGTAGTCGGTCGTCACGGCAAGGTCGCGGCCCTGGTAGAGCTGCGCCTTGGCGAGGCCGGGCCATTCGCCGTAGACGCGGCCGCCACGCACGCTGCCGCCTAATACCCAGACGACATTGCCGTGGCCGTGATCGGTGCCGCCATTACCGTTCTCGTGGACGGTCCGGCCGAACTCGGAAATCACGACGACAACGGTGTCGTCCCAGTCCTTGCCGAGGCCTTTGGCGAGTGCCGCAAGCCCGTCGCCCAAGGGCTGCAGACGATTGGCGAGCTGACCCTTGCCTTTACCTTGATTGACGTGGGTGTCCCAGCCGCCCAAATCGGCAAAAGCGAGCCGGATATTCCGGTCCCGACGGATCAGATGGGCGAGCCGCGCCGCCTCCCTGGGAAAGCCGTTTGGTGGCGGCGCGCCGTTGTCGGCTTGCCGCATTTCGCTCGCGATATCA
>DASQCY010000544.1:0-2246 GCA_035634495.1 Allostellaceae bacterium | reverse complement strand
CTTAGCGGGAACCTGCCTGACGGTCACGCATTTCGGTATTGCCGGTCCGAATGGCCGGTCGCCCCCAAAGGCGGCCGGCCTCGCGGTTCTGCCTCCTCGCTCGCCGGAGGCGGCATCCCATACGCATCAGCCGGCATTCGTGCGGTCTTCAATGGCGGATGCCGTCGGTTCGGCTGCCTCAGCGTCGGCGACAGCACCCGATGCCGCACCGAGTGCTACAACCCGCTCGCGTAACGCGGCGCTGATCCGCTCTTCATCGGTTCGGCCGGTGCCGGCCGCCAGTAGGATCTCGATCGGCTCGGGACCGCCGAAAGTCACGGTGATTTGGTGAAGCTTAGGCATGCGGCGTCCCCGGGGCAGCGCCTCGAAGGCGCCCTCGATATAGGCCGGCACCGCGGGTGCCCCGCTACGCAGCAGCAGCTGTCCGACACCGGGTAGGAAACGCTGCAGCCGGCCGTCGGGAGAGCGCCAGGCCTCGGGGAACCAGACCTGCACATGGCCTGCCTTGAGCACCCGGCGGGCGCTTTCGAGCACGGCGCCGGGATGGTTCGCGTCGACCGGGAAGACGTGCACGGCGCGGCAGAACAGGCGAGCGAGCGGGTTGGAAAACATTCGTACCGCGTCGCCAGCCCAATACAGACGCCGGAATTGCGACCACGGGAGTGCAGCGGCGATCACCATCCCGTCGAGATCGCTGACATGATTGGAAGTGATCACGAACGCTTCCGTGGCTGGCAATTTCGTGGCGCCGGTGACGCGCAGCCGGAACAACCCGCGCATGAGCAGCCGGTTGAGCGCGTAGAGCGCCAGGGCGAACGCCGTCAGGAAGGTGCCTGTCGGAGCGAGCCAGCGCTCGAAATCGGTCGCCATGGCCGGTTCTTCATGAGGTGGCGCGTCGGCTCCGCTGCGCCGATCGATTGCTAAGCGCAGCAGCTCGCGAATTGTCTGAATGCCGGCGATGTCGGTCTCCGAGAGATGGATGTCCAGTCGGTCCTGCAATGCGACCGTGATTTCCATCCAGCCGAACGAATCGACGTTCAGATCGAGAGCGAGATCGACATCGAGGTCGAGCGCTTCTTCGGGATAGCGCTCGCGCAGCAGGGTCCAGACCGCTGCCGCTGTCGGATCGCGCAACAGCGCCATATCTTCCGGCGTCAGCGCATGGGCGGGGCGACGGGCGCCTCCGGCAAGCGCCTCGGCATAGAGTGCCGGTAGCAGGAAGCGCCGGTATTTCCCGAGGCGGGTGCGCGGCAACGGCTGGTCGGTCAACGCAAACCCAGATAACCGCTGCCAGGATGGGAGATCGCGCGCCTTTTCTGCCAGGATCACGCGAATGCCGTCGCGCAGGTTCGTCGCTCCACGGTCGTGCAGTTTGGCCCGATCCGGGCGTACCAAGGCGACGAGCGCGCCTTTGTCCTCCAGGACCGCAACCTCGGCGATTTCTGGGGTACCGCCGTAAATCGGCTCCAAATCCTCGGGGGCGACCTTCTTGCCGCCGCCCAACACGAGGACTTCCTTGTCCCGGCCGGTGACGAACAAGAAACCGTCGCGATCGACAAGCCCCAGATCGCCGGTCCGGTACCAGCCATCAGCCGTGAACGCCGCGTGGTTGGCTTCGGGATTGTCGAGATAGCCCTTCGTGATCGAGCTGCCACGCAGCTCGATCTCGCCGATACCCTCTTGGTCGGGGTCGGTGATCCGGACCTGCCCGTCGGCAAGCGGTCGCCCGACGCTGCCCGGACGCCGCGCGTCCGGCCGGTTGCCGGTAAACAGCGACGCAGTCTCCGCCAGCCCATATCCGGATAGCACGGTCCAGCCGAGAGCCTCGAGCCGGTCCTCGGTTTCCCGCTCCAGCCGCGATCCGCCCGAAACCAGCAACCGGAGGCGCGCGGCGATTCCCCGTCGAACCGGGGCGAACAGCAGGCGTCCGAGGCGCAGCCCGGTCGCGCGCCGCACAAAACTCGCCGATCGCAGCACCGCGCGCCACAAGAGCCGCACTGTCCGGCCGCGCGTCGCAACGCGCGTTTCGAGCGCGGTCCAGATCGCATCGTAGAGGCGTGGTACTCCGATGATCGTGGTGACCTCGGCCTCGCGCATCGCCCTCACCAGCAGCGGGCCGGTCGTGCCGCCGGGCAATACGATCGCGGTTCCGATGGTCAACGTGGTCAGCATGCCGACAATAAAGGGATAGACGTGATGCAACGGCAGCGGCAGCAGCGCGCGGTCCCGCGATCCGACGACATTCA
>DASQCY010000543.1:0-2703 GCA_035634495.1 Allostellaceae bacterium | reverse complement strand
TCGATGTGGGTGTCCTTGTCGTAGAGGCCGTAGAGGGTGCCGGCGAGGCGCACCGGGTCGCCCGAATAGTAGCGCTCGTAGAGCTGCTGGCGGCCCGCGAAGGACGAGACCGCGGCGTCGAACGCCAGACGGAACAATTTGATGCGGGTGTTGGCGTCGGCGTTGGCCGCCTGGAAATAGGTCGTGACGTCCGCCGCGGCCGGCCCGTCGAGCTCGGCATAGGAGGGCACCGCAACGAGCCCGCCGGCACCCAAGGTCTGGATGATCTCGCACATCCGCACGAACATCTTCGGATACATCATCCGCACGGTCCACAACGGCATCGCCGCCGGGGTCATCACGCCGGAGGGGCTGAGTGCGGCATCGGCCTCGCTCGCCCGGAGGCAAGCGCGGCAGAACTCGGTGTACTGGATCAACTCGGCCAGCATCCCCTGGACGTGCAGGTGCTGATCGATGTTGGTCGCCTTGGCGATCGCAAAAGCCAGCCCCATCATGAACTCGGACTTCGCCAGGTTCTTGGTCGAGAACTGATGCATGATCTGCGGCATGATGCCGGTGCGGTTGTAGAGCCCGTTGCACAGCTCGGCGTCGCGATGGATGAAGACGCGCTCCCACGGCACCAGCACGTCGTCAAACACCACCATCGCGTCGGTCTCGTCAAAGCGCGCCGAAAGCGGATGGTCCAGCGGCGAGGCGGCGTTCTGGTGGATCACCGAAGGCCGGCAGATGAAGCGCAGACCCGGCGCGTTTACGGGAACGCTGAACCCGAAGGCATAGGGCTCGGCGTCCTTGCTGGTGGCGAGATAGGTCGAGGGCAGCACCAGCAGGTCATTGGCATAGGCGCATAGGGTCGACACCATCCGCGCGCCGCGGATCACGATCCCGGCATCGGTCTCCTTGACGATCTTGGCCGCGAGATCCTTGTCCTGCTTTTCGACCGGTTTCGAGCGGTCGACCTGCGGGTTGACCAGGGTGTGGGTCATGCAGATGTCGTTCTCGCGGATATGTTCGTGATAGGCGCGCAGGTTCTCCGCGAAGCGCTTGTCCTTTCGCCCGAATTCCTCGGCCGCCGAGGCGAAGGCGGTCACGAAGATGTTCATGAAATCGGGGCTGCGGCCGAACATGCCGCAGCTTGCGTCCATCCAGATCTTGACCATGTCGCGCCGGCGGATCAGATCGTCGACCGAGCGCGGCTCGATGAAAGAGATCCCGAAGCGCTCGCCGCTCGTCGTCGAGCGGAAGGTCATCCGCTCGACGAGTGCCGGGTCGTGCTGCATATCGTAAAGCTTCGCCAGGCTCCGCGCCGCTCCGGCAAAACGCGGGTCGGCCGTCACGTCCTTCACGCGCTCGCCATCGATGAACAATGCTCGGTCGTCGCGCAGCGATTCCAGAAGCTCCTCGCCGGCCCGGATGCCCATCCCTCGCCTCCTTTTTTCTCCGTCGCTCGTCCATTTTCGATTCCGTTGTTATTCGATTGTTAGCGCGCGCAAAATTCGTTGATCGGCGAAAAATTCCGTTGATCTTCCATTGATCCGCTAAGTACGAATTTTCCGTGCAAGGCGTTGAAATAACGAGCGATTATATCCGACCGCCATGGCCGTTTGATGGCAAAAAGCGCGATTTTCGTTGTATTTTGTCCGAGGAGCACGTTGGCCGGGTTTTGGGAAAGGGCGCCCCTTAGCCCTCACTGTCGAGTTCCGGATAGTGCCGGAAGATGCCATGCTCGTTGAACGCGATCCGGCGGTTCGACCCGAGATAGGCGGCGATCCGGGGACGGGCCGCGACCCGGCCGTGCACGGCGACAACCCGCTGGTATTTCGGCTCGAGCTGCGCCATCGCGCGCGGGAAGGCGTAGCGCAAGCCTGCCACCACCTGGAACAATGACAAATCGGGATAACTGAGCTTCGCCCCGACGAGATGTCCGCCGCGCGCCTTGTTGCGCGCCAATACCTTCTCGAAGTAGCCGAGGTATTTCGGTACCCGCAGTTTCAGAAAATCCTGGGTACGGCGCTTCGCCTCCGGACGCTGGTCCTCGTAGTAGAGGCTGCTGGCGATCGGGTGGTGGGTGTCGTGCGCCTCGTCGACCAGATCGGCGATCGTCAATTGCAGCTGATGGGCCCAGAGCCGCCCGGCCTCGCTAGACGGCACGAGGTCGTGGCGCGGCCCGAGATAAAGGAGGATGTTGGCGGTCTGGCCGATCAGCAGCCTTCCGGCTCTGAGATAAGGCGGGGCGAAGGGCGGATGCTCGATCTCCTCGCCGTCGAGCAGGCGCATCATCGCGCCCTCCCCGCCCGCCTCTCGGGCGACATCGACATAATCGGCTCCGGCCTCCTCCAGCGCCAGGCGAACAAACTCGCCGCGCCCCTGAATGCCGGCCCAGTAATAGAGCTCGTATGGCATATTGCTGCTCCCGATGCCGCCTAGGCCCCCACCATACCCCTCCCCCGCTTTCGGGGCGCTTGCGGGGGAGGGGTAGGGAGGGGCTTCGCAGAGACTGCCGCGTTTCAGCTCGCGCGGCGGTAGCTCCGGCAGACGAGGCGCAAGCGATCGGTGACCTGAACGTGCTCGGGCCGGGGTGTTGAGTCAGCGGCGTGTTTCCATTCGGGGCCGGAGACGACACCGGGCGTGGTGAGATGATAGAGCGCCACGTATCTGGGACTCCCGCCGCCAGCCGCGGTGCGGAACCGGCGTGCCGACAGCACG
>DASQCY010000542.1:0-2573 GCA_035634495.1 Allostellaceae bacterium | reverse complement strand
CAGATCCAATCCGCCCAGGCCAAGCTGGTAGCCTCGAAAGCGGCGTTCGAGCGCGCGCAGGACCTCTTAAAGAGCAGGTCCATGGCTCTCGCTCAGCTGCAAGCGGCCGAGGCCGCGTTTGGCGTCGACCAGGCCGCGCTCGCGACGGCGCAAGCTCAGGTCAAGACCATCAGGGCGACGGCATTTGAGGAATGGGGGCCGGCGATCGGAAAAGCGCTTGTCGAGGGTGACGCGCTCGTCAGCCGGTTGATCGAGCGTGAAGCCTTTCTAATCCAGATTACACTTCGGCCTGGGATCTCCATCGACCCGCCGCCCACGGCCACCGTTCAACTCAGCGACAGTGTGCCGCGTGTTGAGGTCCGATTCCTTTCGGTGGCGAGCCAGGCTGATCCGAAAATCCAGGGTTTCAGTTTCTATTACGTCGCCGATGCCGAGAGCCGCCTATTGCCCGGCATGAGTGTCCTGGCCGCGCTGCCGGTCGGCGCCAGTCTAGACGGCGTTGTTGTTCCGGCTTCCGCAATCGTGTGGTGGGGCGGTCGCACTTGGGTCTATCTCCGCACCGGTGCCGAAACCTTCAAACGCCATCCGATCCCAACCGATCTCCCCGCAACCGATGCCGGGGGCGTCGTCGTGCCAGTCGCGGTGTTCCCGCGTTCCCCCCCTGACTTGGTGACTCGAGGCGCGCAAGCGCTGCTGTCCGAGGAGTTGCGGGCACAGATCCAGATGGGCGGGAATGACCTGAAATGAGGTCATCCGGCCGCTCTCCGTCCAGCGCATCGGGCTTGCAGGCCGCTCTCATCCGGTTCGCAATCCGTTTCCGCGGGGTGGTCGTGGCGCTGGCCGTGGTTCTGCTCGGTTACGGTGTGCTCTCCGTGACGCGGGCGAAGTATGATGTATTCCCGGAATTCGCACCGCCGCAGGTAAGTATTCAGACCGAAGGACCCGGACTGACTCCGGAGCAAATCGAAACTCTGGTCACCCAACCGATAGAGAACGCGATCAACGGCGTGCCCGGGGTTCAGACCCTGCGATCTTCATCCATCCAAGGACTCTCCGTCGTCACCGTGATCTTCGATCCGGCAAGCGACGTCTACCGTGATCGCCAACTCGTGGCCGAGCGCTTGGCCATTGCAGCACGGCAATTCCCCACCGGGACCCAGCCGCCGGCTATGACGCCGCTGACCTCCTCGACCAGCACCGTCCTCGTTCTCGGGCTCACATCCGACAAGCGCTCCCTTATGGATTTGCGCACCATTGCCGATTGGACCCTGCGGCCGCGGTTGTTGGCCGTTCCGGGCATCACAAAAGTTTCGGTCTTCGGCGGCGAGGTTCGTTCGATCCAGGTGGCGGTTCATCCGGACGAACTGATCCGATACAACCTCGGCTTCAATGAGGTGCTGGGGGCGGCTAGGAAGGCCACCGGAATCCGCGGCGCCGGGTTCATCGATACGGCCAATCAGCGCATCGTGTTTCAGAGCGAGGGCCAGTCGCTTAAAGCGGACGACATCGCCCGCACCGTGCTGGTCAACGAGGGGGCGCTGAGTCTGCGGCTCGCCAACGTCGCCGACGTCGTGGACGCGCCGGAACCCCCGATCGGTGGGGCAGCCATCATGGGCCAGCCGGGCGTGATCCTGGTGGTGTCCGCCCAGTACGGCGCCAACACGCTTGAGGTGACACGCCTGGTCGAGGACACGTTAGCGGATTTACGACCGGGACTCGAGAAGGATGGTGTAGCGCTTCATGCCGATCTTTTTCGTCCCGCCGATTTCGTAGAGACAGCGACCACCAATGTCCGCGACTCCTTATTTCTCGGCGGCATTCTGGTTGTCATCGTCCTTTTTCTTTTTCTGTTCGACCTGCGCACCGCGGCGATCTGCTGCACGGCGATCCCGCTTTCGCTCCTTACCGCCGTCATTGTCCTGACGGCGTTCGGCGTAACACTCAACACCATGACTCTGGGCGGACTCGCAATCGCGGTCGGCGAGGTGGTCGATGATGCCGTGATCGACGTTGAGAACATCGTCCGCCGGCTGCGGCAGAACAGGCAAGATCCGAGCCCCCGTTCGACAGCCAGCGTCCTCCTCGACGCTTCCCTGGAAGTTCGAGGCGCCGTCGTCTATGCGAGCTTTGCCGTCATTCTAGTGTTCCTGCCCGTGATCACCCTGCCCGGCATCGCCGGACGACTGTTCGCTCCGCTCGGGTTTGCCTACGTCCTGGCAATCCTCGCTTCTCTCCTCGTCGCGCTAACGGTCACGCCGGCACTCTGCATGATCCTGCTTGCCAAAAAGGCTCGCGAAAGCAACGACGCCGTCGTGCGTGACCGGGACCCGCCCGTCGTGAATTGGACACGCAGTCATTACAAGCACCTGCTGCGCGGCATCGTCGCTCACCCGAGGAGCGCCATTGCCGTCGCCGCCCTCGTCACTCTGGCTGGCAGCGCTGTCTTGCCGTTCTTCGGAGCTGCGTTCCTGCCCGAACTCAAGGAGGGCCACTTCACACTCCACATGTCGGCGGTGGCGGGCACTTCCATCGCCGAGTCACAGCGGCTCGGAGGGCTCGTGACCGGAGCGCTG
>DASQCY010000541.1:0-5810 GCA_035634495.1 Allostellaceae bacterium | reverse complement strand
CTCAGGGTTCCTAGGGTGGCGGCGATCACCTGCACTGTTAAGATCTCTAGCACCAAGATCTCCCCGTCGATCGACGCCATTGACCTCGGCGCCGGCTAGATGTGAACCTGTCAGCGTTCAATGCCGGCCTTTCATGCCGCGCAGCTCTTCTGTATCGGTAGCACCTCCGCGAGCCAGCAAGATTTTGCCACGTTGAAGACCTGTTGGGCCCGATCGATGGATCTTCGGCAGCGACATGCTCAGGTTTTATCTTTCATTCGTTGCAATTTTATTGCCGCGGATCGCACAGGCACCCAAGGCGGCGGTATCACCGAGCACAACCGACAACCCTGATCCGGCGCTTCGAGCAAGGTCGTCCATGTTTACGGCCGCCGCATCGCGATGGTCCAAGAGACGTCTGCGCGATCGTCGCGGCCGTGGGTGGCGTGTTGTGACGCCCGCAAGTGCTGCGTGACCAGGAGCATGGCCTTTTCCAGTTTGTTATAGAAGTGGCCTTGCGCGCCGAGGAGAGGTCGATCCCTCTCGTCGAGCACCCGTCCCCAGGCATCAAGATCCGCGCATACGGCTAGTGCGAACGTGTCGACACCCGGTTCTCCTTCTTCCGCCGTGACTTTTCGCGGGTGCTGGTTGGCCGGTAGCATCCGCACCCCCGGCGGCCGAACCGGCGCCGCCGTTGAGCCGTCGCACATCCCACTGTCACGAAGCACACGCCGCAAATAAGCCGCAACGCCTATTACGAATTTGTCTGCCGGGCGCCCAGCCTTGACCCAACCATCCACGTTGCCCATGCCCCAATTGTAGGCGGCAATCGCGTCTGGCCAGTTTTTGTACCGCCGATATAGCTGCGCCAGGTAGGCGCGCCCGATCGCACGATTTTCCGTCGAATCAAACCGATCACCGCCGCCCACATCGGCCGCCGCTGGCCCGCTGACCTGCATCGGTCCTTGCGGCCCGGACGGATCGGGACGCCACATCGTGGGGTCCTCACCATGGCTGGACTCCGCGCCGTCGACCGCATAGGCAATGCGATCGAGCATCGCGCTGACATTTGGTCGAATGCTTTTGATCGATCCCTGACCCGAATTTCCTGTCCCGCTCACTGCGACGGACGGGTCGGTCAGCGCCGTGCGTTCCCTAGCCTGCACCACGGCGACAGTTTGAACGACCGACAGGGCGATCAACGTGGATCGTGCGCAACCGCTCATCGATTCCCTTTGTTCGCTTAAGCCGCAAGAATACCGCAAAGGGGGATGCCAGCAACGAAAGAAATTTTTTAGCTATGGTTAAGATAATTAACCTAAATGGTCCAATGCTAGCGGATCACCGAGAGAAATTCGTGCCTATGTTGATTTACGCCTGGTAGCGTGGCGTCGTGGCGATGTTACGCAATCGCCGAGAGCGGGGGTCGATCGCGTGGCTGGGAGCCGTGCAAGCCGGTGCTCCCTGAGCGCCTCAGACCCCTACCTTGGCGCTCCTGCTAAACCGGCTCCCGATGAAGCGTAATCGTCCGCGGGCTCCGCTTACGCCGCGCGCCGCAACTCCTTTTACAGCACCTCGAACAGGCCGGCTGCGCCCATGCCGCCGCCGACGCACATGGTCACGACCACCCAGCGCACCTCACGCCTTTGACCCTCGATCAGCGCATGGCCGACCATGCGCGCCCCCGACATCCCATAGGGGTGACCGATCGAGATCGCGCCGCCATCGACATTGTATCGCTCAGGGTCGATGCCGAGTCGGTTTCGGCAATAGAGAGCCTGAACGGCGAACGCCTCGTTGAGCTCCCACAAACCGATGTCATCGACCTTGAGCCCATGCTGCTGCAACAGCTTGGGTACCGCAAAGACCGGACCGATCCCCATCTCGTCCGGGGCGCAGCCCGCAACCGCGATACCGCGATAGGCACCGAGCGGCTGCAACCCATAGCGTTCGGCCTGCTTGGCTTCCATCAGCACCGAGGCGGAGGCGCCGTCGGAGAGCTGCGAGGCGTTGCCTGCGGTGATGAACCGGCCCTCCTTGACGGTTTGCCCGTCGCGGAACACCGGCTTCAAAGCTGCCAGGCCAGCGAGGGTCGTCGAAGGCCGGTTACCCTCGTCCTTCTCGAGTGTGACGGAGACATATGAGGTCTCCCCGGTCTCGCGGTCATCGACCCGCATCACCGAAGGCAGAGGAGCGATTTCTTGATCGAGGCGGCCTTCCGCCTGGGCAGCCGCCGTTCGCTGCTGCGAGAGCAGCGCGTATTCGTCCTGCGCCTCACGGGTGACCTGGTATCGCTCCGCTACGATCTCGGCCGTCTCGATCATTGTCATATAGAGATCCGGCCGCTGCTCGACTAACCAAGGGTCTTGGGCGCGGAATTGGTTGCGCTTGTCATTCTGGACCAGCGAAATCGACTCGAGGCCGCCGCCCACGGCAATCGTCATGCCATCATGCACGATCTCCTTCGCTGCGGTCGCGATCGCCATCAGCCCCGACGAGCATTGCCGATCGAACGTCATCCCCGCGACCGAGACCGGCAATCCGGCGCGGATCGCCGCCTGACGCGCCACGTTGAAGCCGGTCGAGCCCTGTTGGAGCGCAGCACCAAAGATGACGTCCTCGACCTCCGCCGGATCGATGCCGGCGCGTCGCACCGCTTCGGCGATTACATGGCCAGCGAGCGCTTGTCCCTGGGTGTCATTGAACGCTCCGCGATATGCCCTGCCAATCGGCGTACGGGCGGTAGAAACGATAACGGCTTCACGCATCTTTATCTCCCTGGACGACAGCCTAACGATGCTCGTTACAGAATAGTCGAATTGCGTATGGTCATGTAGCATTCGGTTTCCGACCTCTGCGAAGGAGACAGCCATGCCTGACAAGTACCCGCTGCCATTGGGCGATCCCGCAAGCCTCGGATTTGCCGGAAAACCGCTTCAGCAGCTCGACCGGCTGATCCGGCAGCATATCGAGGAAGGACGTTACCCCGGGGCGCAAATCGCGCTGGCGCGGCACGGTAAATTGGCGCTCTTCCGCAGCTACGGCGAAGTAAAGACCGAGCCGCGCAGCATGCCGGTAAAGGACGAGACATTGTTCCTCCTGTTCAGCCAAACCAAGGTGCTGACCAGCTCAGCGGTCTGGGCACTGATCGAGGAAGGCAGGCTCTCTTTTATGGATCGGATTGCCGACCACCTGCCGGAATTTGCCCAACGCGGCAAAGGCGAGATCACGTTGCATCAGGTCATGACCCATCAGGGCGGCTTTCCGAGCGGCGATGTGACCAAGGCGACCTGGACCGATCACGCACGAATGCGCGCCGAGGTCTGCGATTTCTCGCTCGACTGGACCCCTGGTACGCGTCTGCAGTACCATCCGCGTGCGGCGCATTTGACGCAGGCGATGGTGATCGAAGCAGTCACCGGCCAGGATTATCGCGACGTCATTCGCGACAAGGTGCTCGTGCCCCTCGGGCTAGCCGATGACATCTTTGTCGGCGTACCGTTCAGCCAGCAGGAACGCTGCGCCGACACCTACGCGCCTGAGCCGCGCGACAATTCGCCGGAATTCAAGGCCGCCGGAATGCCGAGCGGCGGCGGATACGCCACTGCCCGCGGGATGGCGGCGTTTTACCAGATGCTGCTCGGCCGCGGCCGGCTCGGCGATGTGCGGCTGCTGTCGCCTCGGCTAGTTGCTTATGTCACACGCAGTCACACCGGGGAGCGTGGCGACGACGCAATGGGCGGAATTCCGATGCATCGCGGGCTCGGTCCGCACGTGCGCGGAGAAAGCGACCGCATTCGCGGCCTCGGCACCATCGCCGCGCCCGAAACCTTCGGGCATGGCGGTGCCGGAACCTCGTACTCCTGGGCGGATCCGACGAGTGGGGTGTCGTTCACCTACATCACCAACTTCATGTCGCCCGATCCGTGGCATACGGCGCGCCTCGACCGTGTCGCCAACCTCGTGCATGCCGCGATCGACTAAAGGTCAACATGGCACCGCGCGTCGATCCCGTCCGTTCCGATGACACGCTGCCGGCACGCGCCGATGTCGTGATCATCGGCGGCGGGATCATCGGCACCAGTGCAGCGCTTTTCCTCGCGCAGAAGGGGGTCCGGGTCGTCCTCTGCGAGAAGGGGCACATCGCCGGCGAGCAGTCGAGCCGCAATTGGGGCTGGTGCCGCAAGATGGGGCGCGATCCTCGCGAGCTCCCATTGATCATCGAGAGCTTGCGGCTGTGGCAGGGCATGAACGAGATGATCGAGGCCGAGACCGGCTTTCGCCGAGCCGGGATCATGTATCTGGCCGAGACGCAGGCCGAGCTTGGGCAGCTCGAAGCCTGGCTCGAACATGCCCGCCAATATCAGCTCGACACGCGCATCATCAGCCGGAACGAAGCGGCCGAGCTGATGCCGGGCCTAACCGGGAGCTGGACCGGCGCACTCTACACCGCCAGCGACGGCAAGGCCGAACCGCAGCGAGCTGCCCCGGCGATCGCCGAAGCGGCGCTTCGGCATGGCACAGCTATCGTGGCCCCATGCGCCGTGCGCGGCATCGAGACCGCGGGCGGACGCGTGTCGGGTGCCGTCACCGAAAAGGGCCGCATCGCCTGCGATGCTGTCGTTCTAGCCGGCGGTGCCTGGTGCCGGCTGTTCTGCGGCAATCTCGGCATCGAGCTGCCGCAGCTCAAAGTGCTGGCTACCGTAATGAGGACCGAGCCGCTCGAAGGCGGTCCTGAGATCTCCGCCTCGGGTGGGCTGTTCGGTTTTCGCAAGCGGATGGACGGTGGCTATACCGTGGCGACCCTCGGCGTTCGCACGATCGATCTCGTTCCCGATCACTTCCGTCTGTTCTTCGATTACCTTCCGGCGGTGCGGTTGCACTGGAAGAAGCTGCGGTTCCGGGTCGGCGACCGCTGGGTCGAGGAGTGGCGGACCCGTCGGCGCTGGGGTCTCGACGACGCTTCGCCGTTCGAGGCGGTGCGTGTGCTTGATCCCGAACCCGACCGATTTGTTGTCGATCGCGCACGGGCCGCCACCGCCGAGGCCTTCCCAGTATTCCGCAACGCGATCGTGGCGGAAAGCTGGGGCGGCATGATCGATGTCATGCCCGACGCGATACCGGTGATCTCGCCAGTCGAGACCCTGCCCGGCTTCTTCATCGCCACCGGGTTTTCCGGCCACGGTTTTGGCATCGGTCCGGGGGCCGGCAAGCTGGTGGCGGACATGGTCGCCGGTGACCCGACGCTGGTCGATCCGACGCCCTTCCGCCTCTCTCGCTTCACCGACGGCTCGAACCCGCGGCCGCACCCGCTGGCGAGCTGATGTGTGCGACGCGAGCCGACTGAATATCAGGAGGAGGATATTATGATTACCGCTATCGTTCAGTATCGGCTGCCGCCGAGCATCGACCGATCCGCCTGCGGTGAGCATTTCCGCAAGATCGCTCCGGGCTTCCGCGACGTGCCGGGGCTGATTAGCAAACAGTTCATCTATGCCGAGGATGGCTGGGCGGGTGGGGTCTATCTCTGGCGGAACCGCGCCGACGCCGAGGCCTTCTACTCCGGCCCTTGGCTCAAAGGGATCCGCGAACGCTACGGCATGGACCCCGAAATCCGCTACTTCCACACTGCCGCGGTCACCGACAATTCCGTCGACCCCGTGCTACTGCCCGCCGCGGCAGAGTAGGAAGCCACCATAGCTTGCTTTCGCCGGTGAGCGCCGGTATAAGGCGCGGCTCCACGCGGATATTGAAATGCCTAAGCTCAAAACGAAGAGCGGTGCCAAGAAGCGCTTTGGCCGCACCGCGTCCGGCAAGATCACGATGAATGT
>DASQCY010000540.1:0-4250 GCA_035634495.1 Allostellaceae bacterium | reverse complement strand
GGCCTTCAAGTTCGCCCGCTATTACTGGAAGATCAAAGACGAACCTCAAAAGACCAAGATCATCTCGCGCATCCACGCCTATCACGGCGTGACCCTGGCGGCGATGAGCGCCACCGGTATGGCGGCCTACCAGAAGATGTTTGGACCGCTGGTGCCCGGGTTCATCCAGGCAGCACCCCCCTACGCCTATCGCTGGACCGGCAACGAAGAGCCTGGCATCGGCGCCGCCGACGCGGTCGAGAAGGCGATCCTAGCCGAGGGCGCGGACACCGTCGCCGCGGTCATCGCCGAGCCGGTGATGGGCGCGGGTGGCGTCATCGTTCCGCCGCCCTCTTATTTTCCGCGACTGCGCGAGATCTGCGACCGCCATGGGGTGTTGCTGATCGCCGACGAGGTGATCACCGGCTTCGGCCGCACCGGAAGGTGGTTCGCGCTCGGCCATTGGGGGGTCGAGCCGGACCTGGTCTCTTTCGCCAAAGGGGTGACGAGCGGGTATCTGCCACTGGGCGGCGTGATTGCCTCGAAGCGGGTGCACGAGGCGATCGAGAGCGCGCCGGCTGACCGAAGATTCATGCATGCGGCCACCTATTCCGGCCACCCGGTGTGCTGTGCGGTCGGCTTGCGCAATATCGAGATCATCGAGCGCGAGGGCCTCGTCGAGCGCGCGGCGGTGATGGGCAGGCGGCTGCTCGCCGGCCTCGAAGAGCTCCGCGATTTGCCGGTTGTCGGCGACGTGCGCGGGCTCGGCATGATGTGCGGCGTCGAGCTGGTGACCGACCGCGCTGGCAAGGAGCCGGCTCTCGGGCTTGGCGCGCGGATCACCGGCGAGGCGCTGGAGCGCGGGCTATTGCCGCGCATCCGGCCCGGCAGCGCCGACCCGCCGGTCGGCGACACGATTTGCCTCGCGCCGCCCTTGATGACCCCGACCGAGACGCTCGACCGTATTCCGGAGATCCTGCGGGAGGCGATCGTCGCGGCGACGCGATAGCGGTCATCTCGACAACAAAATCGCGGCGTATTGTCCACGGCAGATGAGGGGGTCCTGCCGGGCTTCCGGCCGCTCGTCCCTGCCCGATCGGGGCATCAGAAAAATCGTCAAAGCCTCCCTCAGGAGGCGTCCAAAAAGCGTTCATCCTCGGTCATAAGATTTTGATAAATATATCGTTCTTGGAGGTTTGACGGGCCGAACTGCGAATTTTTTCCCGGAAATTCCCGGTCCGGCAGGGAAAATCGGGCGTCAAAACGGAGTCAGTACATGAACACGCGCACGATCGGCATCGTCATCGAAGGTGCTACGGGGCGGCTCGGCTCGACCCAGCATTTGCGCGCGCTGATGGCGATCCGCGCCGAAGGCGGGCTGCCGCTCGACGACGGTCACCGCCTCGTCCCCGATCCGTTTTTGCTCGGCCGCGACCCGACAAGGCTCGCCGCCCTGGCGGCGGCGAACGGTGGCTTGAATTGGAGCACCGAGCGGGATGCCTGCCTTGCCGATCCTGGGATCGCGATCTACTTCGACGCCAGCGCCACCGGCGGCCGGCCGGAACGCGCCAGCGCCGCAATCGCGGCCGGCAAGCACGTCTATCTCGAAAAGCCGGTCGCCGAGACCCTGCCCGAGGCTCTGGCTCTGGCACGGCGGGCGCAACGCGCCGGCCTCGAGAGCGGCGTCGTGCAGGATAAATTGTTCCTGCCCGGATTGCGTAAGCTGAGGAGGCTTTACGATGCCGACTTCTTTGGTCGGGTTCTTTCGGTCCGGCTGGATTTCGGCTGGTGGGTGTTCGACGGCGAGCTAGATCCGGCGCAGCGGCCGAGCTGGAACTATCGCAGGGAGATAGGCGGCGGTCTGGTCCTCGATATGTTCGCCCATTGGCGTTACATCTTCGATCGCCTGCTGGGAGAGATCAAAGCGGTGTCGTGCCGCCACATGACCGCCCAGCCACGGCGCCGCGACGAGGCGGGACAGTCATACGATGTCGATGTCGAGGACCACGCTTTCGCGACTTTCGAGCTCGCGGGCGGGGTTCTGGCGCAGGTCAGCTCGTCCTGGGCGAGCCGCGTCAAGCGCGACGACCTCTTGCAGATCCAGGTCGACGGCACCCTGGGTTCGGCGGTGTGCGGTCTCCACCGCTGCTTTGTGCAGCCTCTGGTGGCCACGCCCAAGCCGTTCTTCGACCCGGAACGGCCACAATCCATGGTCTTCGACGAGCAATGGCAGGAGCTGCCCGACTTGGAGCCGGTCCGCAACGGCTACCGGGCCGGCTGGGAATCGTTCCTCAGGCACGTTGCGGAAGGGGCGCCCTTTCCGTCGCCGCTGCTCGAAGGAGCAAAGGGGGTCCAGCTCGCCGAGGCCTGCCATGAAAGCAACCGTGAGCGACGCTGGATCGATTTGCCCGAGCTGACATTGTGATTGCGGGAAAGAGCCTCCGCGCCGGTGGCCCACGCTCGCATGAGGGATCGGCTCGCTATGCGGCCGCGGCTTTTGTCTGCTGGTCGTCAGTCGGTTGCTCCGCCCTCTCACCGGCGGCGATGGCGGCCCGGCGAAAATAGAGATGGACGGCGGTACCGATGCCTTCGGCGCTTTCGACGCGGGCAAAGCCGCCCAGCCGACGGGTCAATTCCCCGGCGGCAGCGACGGCCGGTCTAACGGTTGCCGCTGGGTCGAAGATGCTGTCGAGACGTTCTTGCGACAGGCCGGGGCCGTTGTCCTTGACGGTCAACCGCACATAATCCCCGGCAGCGCTGCCCAGGAGTTCGGCGGCCATCGCGTCGTCGATCGCATATTGGCGGGTCCCGATGATCAGATCCCCGCCGGCCGGCATGTCAGCGACCGCCGCAGCAACGAGATCGAGAGTCGTCGCCGCGATCGCATCCGGATCGGTGTGACAAAGCCACGGCTCGGGCAGCAGCGAATAGCGGCATTTGACCGAACCCGGAACGCGCCGCCGGGTGGAGCGCTCGAGCGTTGTCAGCGTGGTATTGAGATCGATCGGGCGCGGCCCCGGCACACTGCCCCCGCTGGATACTGTCACTCGGCGCGCCACGCTCGCCAGGCGGCTCAGCGCTTCAGACGCTGCGCCGTGCAATCGCGCGACGTGAGGTTGCATGCTGCTCGGGCTGCCGAGCATCCTCAAAGGGTTCAGCGAGCGCGACGCTGCAGCGCGCAACTGCGTGAGGCGAGACTGCATGCGAATTTGTCCACGGAACCGGTTGAACGGCGCTGCGAGTCTGCCGAGGAGCTTGCGGGTCTCGGCAAATAATGACGCGGTCCGCGCCATCGCCTTGCCGGGCGGCTTGTGGTCGCCGTTGGCGGCTCCTGCCAGAGCAGCGCTCCGCCCCGGCCCCCACCGCCACAGGAAGCCTGCGCCGGCAAACAGTGCGACGGCGGCGGCCAAGGCGAGGACCGGCGTCATCCAATCAGAGCGGGGCCGGGCCGCCGCGTCGGGACTGTAGAGAAAAGCGCCGAGATCGGCGGGGCGCGTAATCTCTCCGATCTCGATCAAGCTTTGCTGAATCCGGCTCCAGCGTTCCGGGTTCGAATGGCCGAGCGGGACATTGGGATAGCGAGCAAGCTTGCGCGCGACCTCGGTTTGGTAGCGGGTAAACCCGGCCGGATCGGACACCGCCACCTGCATCGGCCGTTCGGCGAGAATGCGCGTCGCGATTTCGTCGGGATGCTGCAAGGCATACCCCCAGCCTTTGACCGAAGCCTCGCGAAACCGCTGAACCAATGCTGGGTCGGTCTTCGCCAGACGCTGCAAGGTGAACAGGCTGTCGCCGTAGTACTCGACGCGATAGCCTGCAGGGTTGAAAGATTTCAGCGCGACGCCGCGCTCTCGTGCCTGCCAGGGCAGCTCCCAGACCGAGCCGACCGCAGCGTCGACCCGGTGGCTGGCAAGGTCGGCCAGGGCCTGGCCCGGCTCGCTCGATAGAGATCTCAGCTGGTCTGGATCGATTGCTTCGGCATAGAGCGTCGTGCGCAGCTCGAGGTCGAGAATATTGCTCGCGGGCAACCGCCCGATCCTGCCGTTGAGCAGTGCCTCGGGTGAGGAGAAGTCGCCATCCGCGCGATAATAGACCCTCGCGTCGCTCTGTTGAAAAATCGGCGCCAACAACAGCAGGGATTGCCCCTGGGCTGCCCGAATCAGCAATTGAACAGTTCCGGTCCCGAACTGGGCGCGACCCTCGACTATTTCACGGACCGGGTCGATCGGGGGAACTCCCGGAGGAGCGCCCGGCTTGATTTCGACCTCGAG
>DASQCY010000539.1:0-1686 GCA_035634495.1 Allostellaceae bacterium | reverse complement strand
GGTTACCATCAGTGCGCCGACAATCCCGAGGAGAGCGACGTATGAAACACCGATAGTGATATCGAGTTGGCCGATTGCGCGCAGCGTCGTGAAAAGCCAGACGCCAAAAGCGGTGCCGACTATGCCGCCCGCGAGCAGCATAAAGGCGAGTGCGAGATCGATCGCCCTGCGTCGCCAATAGCTGACGGCGCCGGACATCGAGGAGGCGGCGATATGGCCGGTAACGCTCGCCACCGCGACCGCCGGTGAGATGCCGAGAAAGATCAGCAACGGCGTCATGAGGAATCCGCCGCCGATCCCGAACATGCCGGAGATGAATCCGACCGCGAGCCCCATAGCGAGAATGACGAACACGTTGACCGGCAGGTCTGCGATCGGAAGGTAGATCTGCAAGCGCCCGGTCCTTGGTTCGAGGCTCAGGTGTTCGCGGGACGGCTCACGCCGGTCCCCCGAAGGGTTAATTGAGCCTCGACCGAATTCGCGGCGCTATTCCCGCAAATAGCCGTCTGACGAAATCGCGACACCAGCCGGCGGAGCCGACTTGCGCTTATCGTGGCGAAAGGGCGTCGCCGGACGACACCCGCGAATTGGCTCGGGACTCAGCGGTCAGGCGAGCGCATTCTACCGATGTTGGTCGTCCACGCCACGCCTGCGCACATTTTTTATTGTGCCGGACGCGTCATGGCAAGCTCGAGGTTGGGCGGGGCTGCGGATGGCGCGGTGCGGTGAACGCGGCAGTGGGTGCGTTAGATCATCGCCCCGGCGTGGCGCCAGCGATGCCGCGAGGTCTGCGTTCGTCCTGTCGTCTCTGGCTGCGGCTTGGGTGCCCATGGCGGAACGAGGATGCCGGTTCCACATGCGGGGACGGCCGCGCCGTCGACGGCGGATGGGCGGTCCAGCCTGAGGTGGTGCGGCTGGTGCGGGGAACAAGCTCGCGGGCTCTGCCAGTCACTGTTGGATCGTCGTGTACAGCGCAGACGCGGCAGCCCAGACCTGGCTGCGGCCCTCGCGCGGGTGCCGGACTAGTGGATTTCCCGCTACTGACACGAGTTCATCCGCTTCGAAGCCTCGAGGCGTTGGTAGCCCTAGCTGTGCCCGCGAGAGGGCGACAGTCCTCGGTTGATCGACCGCAGGCCGTCCGGCCGCGAATTGACGAGTTGCATAAAAAATCCTTCCTCTTCAACCATCCGCCGAATGTGAAAAAGTGCTAGGCGCTTGTCAACGCTCGTTGCCCTCGCATAGTGCGGCGGTGCCCTGTAGGCTGTGCGATCAACAGGGTTTCGCATGAACGTCCTCAACCTTCCGCGTCCGGGTTGGATGACCGAGGATCTCGTGCTGCTCGAGGAGCAGGCACGGCGCTTCATCGCGGCCGAGTATGTGCCGCACCTCGATACCTGGAACGAGGAGGGCCGGTACGACCGCGAAGTCTGGAACAAAGCCGGCGCAGCCGGGCTCCTTTGCCCGGCGATCCCCGAGGAATACGGCGGCGCCGGCGGCACATTCGCGCACGAGGCGGTGATCGGCCGGGAATTGAGCTTTGCGGGTTTCGATTCATTCGGTGCGCCGCTGCACTCCGGCATCGTTGCGCCCTATATCCTGCACTACGGCACCGACGAGCAGAAAAAGCGCTGGCTGCCCAAGCTCGTCACCGGCGAACTCGTGGGCGCGATCGCCATGAGCGAGCCC
>DASQCY010000538.1:0-5388 GCA_035634495.1 Allostellaceae bacterium | reverse complement strand
ACCCGGCGATGCTGATCGGCTCGGCGCTGATCGCACCGTCGGCGCAGGCCGCCTATATGGTCACGCTAGAGGAACAGGGGACCAGCGTCTAGACACCTCCTTGAGTATTGAGCCATGCGCCTGCCCTTCGCTCCACCTCTTGCCCCTATGTTGTCCAGCGCCGCTGACGCCTTGCCTGGCGGTGCGCAAAGGGCACTCTAGAGACATCCCGATGGACCTCTTCACAACGGGGCAAGTGGGCGGCGGTATGAGATTTCACCCATTATCGCGATCGTCGGGATGAGCCTTCAGCTACGCCTCTGAGACAAGCCTCCGCTGAAACCCAGAGCCTTTTGGTCCGCTGGGTCGGCTACATGCCGGAAGGAGCGTTCTCGGCGCAGTTGCGACGATCATCTATCTGCTGGCCACGTTACAAAATCGGTGAACCGTATTCCGCGACGGTTAGCTCTATCCGCCGATCACCAGCCTGAGCTTCTCGGCCAGTTCCTCGGGCCGAAACGGTTTTTCGACGACATCCAAATTATCCGGCAGCCCGTGTTGAAGACTTAGAGCGGTCGCAGTGTATCCCGAAGTCAGCAGCACCTTCAGCTGTGGCCGGATGCGCCGCGCCTCGACGGCGAGCTGTACGCCATTCATACCTCCGGGCATCATGACGTCGGAAAGCAAAAGGTCGATTGGCTGGTCGCCCCTTAATATCTCCATCCCCTGCTTGGCGTTGCCGGCGGTCGCGACCTGATAGCCGAGTTCCCTCAGACTCTCGGCCGCGACCGCCAGTACATCCTCATCGTCCTCCACTAGTAGTATCGTTTCGTGGCCGTTTGCCGGCGGCAACGACGCAGTCTCGGTACCGACTTCTGGCATGACAGGTCGATCGGATGATTTCGGCAGGTACAGCTTCACCGTGGTGCCGATACCGAGCTCGCTATAGATCTTGACATGGCCACCTGCCGTCTTTGCGAAACCATAGACCTGGCTAAGGCCGAGCCCCGATCCCTTGCCGACCTCCTTGGTCGTGAAAAACGGATCAAACGCTCTCTCCAGCACCGCTGATGTCATCCCAGAGCCGGAATCGCTCACCGCAATCATGACATAGGGTCCAGGTGTCACCTCGGGGTTGTCCGCGGCGTATTGTCGGTCGACGGTCACATTCCGGGTCTCGATCGTGATCCGCCCGCCACCCGCCATAGCGTCCCGGGAATTGATGACGAGGTTGAGTATCGCCGTCTCGAATTGCGCGGGATCGATCTGCGCCGGAGCTAGGACTGCGCTCAGCATCGTGACCACCTCGATCTGCTCGCCGATAGCCCCACGCATCAGGTTTTCGATATTAACGATCAGCTGGTTCAGATTGACGGTCTCGGGATGGGTGATCTGCCTCCGGGCATAAGTCAGGAGTTGCCGGACGAGGCGCTCTCCGCGTTGTGCCGCTCTCATCGCGCCTCGCGCCAAGCGATCGATTTTCTTGTCGTCGCCGGGCGCGCGCAGGATCAGTTCGAGATTGCCCAGGACAACGGTCAGGAGATTGTTGAAATCGTGCGCGACCCCTCCGGTCAGCTGACCGATAGCTTCGAGGCGTTGGGCCTGCGCGAGCGCCTCGCGCGAGCGCGCCAGCTCGGCGTTGCGTTCCTCCGCGACTGCGAGAGCCTGATCAAGGCGGCCGTAAAGGCGGCTCGCTTCGACAAGGAGAGCGATCGGCACGAGGCTAGCGGCAAGAAGGCCGTAAAGGTGGCCGGCATAAAATCCGATGTCGAAACGCCCGGCATTGAAAACCGTGCTGAGTGCCCCGTTAAACATCCAGGCGATGACGACAACCATCAACCACAGATCGAGGATGGAATACGGACGCCGCGATCCTAAGACCGCCAGAACAGCGAGACAAAGCAGCAAAACCGATGCGTTCACAACCACCATAGCGGTTGTGTAGCCGTCGCCGACCAGGAGTCGCGGCAAGAGCTGATGATCTGCAGTAGCGAGAACGGTCAACACGCAAACGCTTGCGACAGCACCAGCGGTGGCCCAAACCATATCGACGGGCATGCCGCTAGGCGGGCGCCCGCTCACGACCTCGCGCCGCCTGAGCAACGCATAGCAGATCAAGAACAGCGGGAAACCCCCATTCCGGAACATATCGAGCCAGGCGCTGCTTTGAGGGTCGGCACTGAGTAAACCGCTGCTCGTAAACACCCCGGGAAAAGTCAGCATGACCGGGACAGCCATGAGCGAAGTAAAGAGGTACCCGCTCGCAAGGGAGAGAACGGCGCGCAACCGTGATCTGCGGAATGCGAGGAGCAGGGAAGCGGCCGTCAACAAAGTATTCACTGCAAGTATCGCTTCAAAAATCGGGATAGAAGCTTCGATCCGAGGCAAAGGGATGCGGGCAAATGGGATAAGCGCGCAGAAGGCCACGAATAACGCTATAACAACGGCCAACGCACGACGCCGCGCGCCAGGCAGCGCGAGTGTGGTGACAAGGAATGCGTTTGACCCTCTAGATACGCTACGGACGTTCACGTCGCTGCTCCGATGACTGCCGAAGTTACCACACAAATCGCCCGCAGCGCCATGCCGTGGCCGATCGCAAGGCTCTCAGAAAGCCCGGTTATTTCGCTCGGCAAGCGGCGCGTGAAGGGTTCGAGCTAACGACGATATCCTCATGGTGCTCGAACACTTCGAGGTGGTGAGATTGAGGCGACGGGCGGCACGCTTTGGGGATCGAGGTCGATGTCCGTGATTACGAGCCGGTCGAGGCTATGGTGGCGCAGGTCGTCCAGGATCTCGGGCCGCTCGGGATCACCGCCAACCTCCGCAAGGCGGCGCAAGCAAGCGACTGTCTGATCCGAAATCCCTTTTGCGGGATCCGTCTCGACGCATTGTGCGCGTAGAGATCGGCCACAAGCCGGGCGTCTTCCGCGGTACCGGAAGTTCGAATCCGGTTCCCTCCAGTGGAGATTCCGCGTCTCGCGCGATTTTGCCCTCCCACGGCGAGAAGCCGGCTTTCGCGCGGGGCTTTCGGTACTGTTCTTATCGCGGCGTGACTACTCGAAACAATTTTGTTCAAATCAGCGATAAAACTTTCTCCTTTAGCGAATATTTGACATTTTTTTGACCTTAAGAATGCTATTCTGGCTCAATGCTGAGAACGCATACGCTCACAAGGGCCAACGTAAGTTCGGATCAGACGATCGCCTGTAGCACAGTTGATGAGTTCGTGCGGTTAACGATCTGACCCCTAAAGTCCACAAGACGGACGTGAGCGACGCGCCTGCCGAACGCTCACGAGAAGCGTGTCGCAATCGAGGCCTACATGGATAATCCATACCTGGAAGTCATTTCTTACGTCGAGCGTCTTCATCGCCAATTTTTGGAGGTGGTGAAGCTCGAGTTGGAAGGATTGAGGATTCACGACATCAACAACGTCCAGGCAATGATGCTTTTCAATATTGGTGATGCCGAGATGACGGTCGGCGAACTCACTCTGCGCGGCTGCTATCTCGGCTCAAATGTCTCGTACAACGTGAAGAAGATGGTAGAGAACGAATATCTCGCGCATCAGCGCTCAGCGCACGATCGGCGCGCGATTCACGTTCGATTGACCGAAAAAGGGATCAAATTGCGAGACAGCCTGACCGCGATGCATCGGCGCCATACCGAGATGCTGTCGTCGGACTCTGTGAGTGCTGACGATCTTCGGACCGCCGGCATCACGCTTCGTCGGCTCGAGAGCTTTTGGATGCGCGCTGCCGACTTAGAGCGGCGACCGCAGCGGCCGGCACCGGTTTCTTCGCCTCCCGCTGAGTCTCTTTTCGCATGATGCACGATCTCCGACCCGGCGGTTCATCGGCAAGGGATGGAGCTTGCTCGCCTCCGCCACTATCGGATAGCCGATGCTTTTCTCGATGCTTTCAGCCGGGTATAAAGCGGCCCGACAGCACACCCACCCATCCGACGCTGGTTGGGGCCCGATACGGTGCGACGAATCGGTAGGTTCTAGTTTCACATACTGACCGCCCGAGCCGTAAATGGGCCGGACGCGCATCACGAATGGCACTCTCGGCGAGCCTAAGCCAAAAAACCGAATTTCGAGGTGACGAGAGGGGCAATTGCCGCGGCGGGGGGTAGTTACGATTTCCTCCGATCACGAACGCCTGCCGCGAGAAAAAGAGGCATGCCACCATCAGGCTGTTGACAAAATGGTCGGGCGGATACGCGAGATCATGCGCGATGGCGTAATTGTGGTGTCGACCGATCGCGGCGTCTCGAATATCGACGACCTCAGGACGCTATCGCCGGGCACCCGTCGAGCTAGAGCCCGAAAGCGAGCCGGCTGGCAGGGCCCGGCATTGGCATCCTTCCGGAAACTCGGTGACCCGGCGTTGATATCGTTGTCGGAGCAAGCCCGGCACGGCACAAGGTAAATCTGCCCTCGCCGATCGTCAAAATCCGGTTCTGGCCACCGGGCTGGTCTGTCCCCGCCGGCCTCCGAAAATGGTGTCCTCCGCCGGGACTGACGGTTCGAATCCACTTCCCTCCAGCGGAGAGTCGGTTGCGAACTCGGTTTTTCCAAAGGCAGGTCCCCGAGCTACTTTCCGGCGTCAGCATCATCACCGCTCTCACATTCGAGCGTCAGATTGTCGCGAACAGCAAATGCGCCTGGCGACCGCCTGATCTTCAAGCTTCGTCGAGCCTCGTGGAGGCGGCTAACGGTTTCCCCTCGACTAGGGAGACAGAGGTTCCGTGACGCGACCACGGGGGGCGCTGTAAAAGTCAACAGTCGACGGGGGAAGCCCCGGGACGCGGTGATCGGCTGGAGTATTCCCAATCGCATTTGGGCCCATCGCATTGCACTGACTGGATGTGTCGATCGCAGTGGTTTGGCGACTTCACTCAGCGCGTCTATTCGAGCACTTCGTCGGCACGCGCGAGGATTGACCGCGGGATGCTGATGTCGAGCGTCTTCGCAGTTTCGAGGTTCACGACCAGCTCAAAAGTTGCGGGCTGTTGGACCGGAAGGTCGGTTTCGTGGCCCAGGTGGCAGCATGGATCGTGCGTAGGGTACTTCGGCCGACCGCGATCCCCGGCGATCAAATCTGCTGGATCGCCGACAAGAGCCAGTCGCCGCGGCGACGAACAAAGGTCCACATCTCCTCGGCCTCGGCCGGCGTGTGAGGATCGCCACTGACGATGTAATCGGGATCACCCGGCGACCGCCCCAGCCGAGTGATGTAGTCGACCGCACGCCATCGCAGGTGGGCGCTGGCGTATTGCAGGTCGCCCTCCTCCCAGCTTTCGGTCAACTCGCCTTTGAGCAGCTGCACATCGGAGACGATGTTCCGCACGCCCTGGCTCGTGTTTCGCGTCAGCTCTTCGGAGAAATAGCCCAGCATCTCC
>DASQCY010000537.1:0-3239 GCA_035634495.1 Allostellaceae bacterium | reverse complement strand
ATATCGGGAGCCGGATACCGCAGCCAGGCTCCGCCGAGTTCAAGCCGTGTGGCCGGGGTCGAGGTGGGATGGAGTTTGCAACTTGCCGTCTTGCGTCATCGTGCCGCTGCCCGGCCGGCCCTTTTGACCGCGCCAGCCGAGACGCTCCTGTGCGACGTCGTCCTCGCTCGGCCGGCCGTCTTCGCGGGCTTGACGTACGCGGGCCTTCTCGCGAACGGTTTGACCCATAGCCTTCGCCCTTGACCCCCGTGACCTCTGTAGATGCCCGGCCCGGCTGATCAAGCCGGGAGCCCCCAGCCATTCATACCCGCCTTGCGCGGGGACCGACAGGGTGTCGGATGACGAATGCACCGGTTTCGGCCTGCGGCCCCGCTTGTGCGGCGCGAGTCCTTTCATAGATATCGGGTAGTGTCGCGTCCCTCCCAGCCCCCCTGCGATACGCGACATGAAGAAGCCCCGGCAGCGTATTCGCCGGGGCTTCGATTTTCTCTACCGCGGTTGCGGCGACGCGCTAGGCTGGCGCCTTGGCGGTCTGTGCCTCCTTCCAGATGCTGATGTGGCGCGTCTCCGGCATCAGGAAGAGGGAGAGCACGAAGCACACCGCCGGAACCAGGATCGGATAGAGCAAGGCGTAGCCGATACTGCCGGTCGCCGCGAAAGCCGCCGATGTGACGAAGGGCACCAAGCCGCCGCCCCAGCCGTTGCCGATGTGGTAGGGAACCGAAACCGACGTGTAGCGGATCCGGGCGGGGAAGTATTCCGCCAGGAACGCGCCGATCGGCCCGTACACCATGCCGACATAGTTGACGAGGATGGCGATGATGATGATCGCGATCGGGTAGTTGATATTACCGGGCTGCGTGACCGTTCCGAGCCATACATACAGCGGGTAGTAGGTGACCGCCGCCAGCAGGAAGCCGCCCAAGATCACCGGCTTGCGGCCGATGTGGTCGGACGCCCAGCCCCAGAAAATCAGCGTCGGCGTCGCGATGAGCAGCGCGGCCATCACGATGTAGCTCGAGGTGAACAGATCCACCTTCGAGACCTGCTGCAGGAAGAACAACGCCCAGAACTGTCCGCTGTACCAGACCACCCCTTCGCCGATCACCACGATGCTCGCGATCAGGACGAACTTGATGTTCGCGCTGAGGAACGCCTCCTTCCAAGGGTTTCTGGTCATCAGCCCCTTAGCCTTGATCTCCTGGAAGATCGGCGTCTCGCCCAATTGCAGGCGGATGTAGATGGCGATCGCCACCAGCAGGAAGGACACCAGGAACGGCACGCGCCACGCCCATGCGTTGAACACCTCCTCACCGAAGTAGCCGCGGCTAGCGAGGACCACCGCCAGCGCCACCACGATGCCGAGGGTCGGAGAGGTCTGCAGCCAACCGGTGTAGTAGCCGCGGCGTTCGTCGGACACGTGCTCGGCGACATAGGTGATGGCGCCGCCATATTCGCCGCCCAGGCACAGGCCTTGAATCATCCGCAACGCGAACAGGATAAACGCGGCGGCAATGCCGATCTGGTCGAAGGTGGGGATCAACCCGATCACCCCGGTGCCGATGCCCATTCCGGTCAGCGTGATGAGGAACGTGTATTTGCGCCCGACCCTGTCGCCCAGCCATCCGAACAGGAACGCCCCCAATGGACGGATCAAGAATCCGGCGGTGAAGAGCGCGATCGTGCTGAGCAGGGCCGCGACCGGGTGGGTCTTCTCGAAGAATTTGACCGCCAGCACGGCGGCCAAGCTCCCGAAGATATAGAAGTCATACCACTCGATGACGTTTCCTACGGACGCGGCGACGATCACGGTCCGGAAATTTTTCGGGATTTCAATGGCCATATTGTTCTCCTCCGTATTGCGTTATCGCTTCGCGGCGCGCGGATGCGCTCTACGCCCCGCAGCGAAATGCTTCCTCACCCTTCGCAACTATTTCTCGAAGCAAAGTTGACCGTCTTGCAACGGCCGTCCCTGGACCCCGTCCGCGTAAGGGTCGGAAACGATGAAAAAAGGTATCATTGCGGGGCACGCGGCCTAATTAGACTTTCGGCCTAGGCGCGGCGTTTCAGCCGCGGAAAAGGTGGTGGGACGTAGAGCAAAACGCCGCACGCCGACTATCAGCGCGTGCAGTCGTCGACTTCATCGACCGGCCGGCCCTGCCTGAGCCGTCGCCTTCACTCCCTCCGGAGCGCCCATGATTCGGCTGCGCCCGCGTCAGCCCGTCCGTTTTGTCACGACGTAGAGCGCCAGCGCCGCTGCGTTCGAGACGTTGAGGCTCTTGATGCGGCCCGGAAGATCAAGCCGCGCCACCTGGTCGCAGGTGGCGCGCGTCAATTGCCGCAGTCCCTTGCCCTCGGCACCCAGCACGAGCGCGAGCGGCGCGCGCAGCGCGGCGTCGCCGAGGTCGGCGTCCCCGGTGCTGTCGAGGCCGACCAGCAGAAATCCCCGCTCGCGCAGCGTCTCCAGCGCCCGGGCGAGATTTTGCACCGTGACGATCGGCACGTATTCGAGCGCGCCGGAGGCGGACTTCGCCAGCACGCCGGTCGCCTCCGGGCTGTGGCGGGCGGTGGTGATGACCGCGTTGACCGCAAACCCCGCCGCGGTGCGCAGGATCGCGCCCACATTGTGCGGGTCGGTGATCTGATCGAGCATCAGCACGATGCCGGCGGGCTCGAGCTCCTCGAGTTCGGGCGAGGGCAGGGGATCGGCCTCGGCCAACAATCCGTTGTGCACGGCGTCGGGACCGAGCCGGTGCGCGATCGCATCCGGACGCACGAGCTCGGGTTCGAGCGCGAGCGCGACGCCGTCCTCGGCGAGCCGCCGTGCCGCGTTCGCGGTGGCGTAGAGGCGCCGGATGCGCCGCGCCGGATTTTCGAGCGCCGCCTTCACCGTATGCCAGCCATAGAGGATGACTGCGCCGTCGCCGGAGGCACGCGCCTCGCCGCCGCGCGGCGAACGACGGCCCGCGACCTTGCGCTTCCACCCGGTCCGGTGCGGGCGGTGCGTGTCGGGTGGCTGCGGACCGCGTTGGCGCATGGGATATCCTTACCGCGCGAGCGTCCCGTGCGGCGGCGCCAAGATCAAGACATCGGCGGCGTTTTCAGCGCTGGCGCAGGCGGATGTGGCGCGGTTGACACCGCCCAACGCGCTCCCCATAACCCGGCCAGACCCACGCATCCGCGGGGATGCGAGGTTCGGGGGAGTGTCCCGAGCGGCAAAGGGGGCGGACTGTAAATCC
>DASQCY010000536.1:0-6628 GCA_035634495.1 Allostellaceae bacterium | reverse complement strand
GACCGCCGGTGCGATCGACATGTCGTTGTCGTTGAGGATGACGATCAGCCGCGAATCCATCGCCCCGGCATTATTCATCGCCTCATAGGCCATGCCGCCGCTCATCGCGCTGTCGCCGATCACGGCGATGACGTTGCGGCGGTCGCCCCGCAAGTCGCGCGCGACGGCCATGCCGAGGGCCGACGAGATCGAGGTCGAGGCGTGGGCGGCGCCGAACGGGTCGTATTCGCTTTCGGAGCGCTTGGTGAAGCCGGACAGCCCGCCGCCCTGACGAATAGTGCGGATGCGGTCGCGCCGCCCCGTCAGAATTTTGTGTGGGTACGCCTGGTGGCCGACATCCCAGACCAGCCGGTCATGCGGTGTGTCGAAGACATAGTGCAATGCCACGGTCAGCTCGACGACGCCGAGGCTGGCGCCGAAGTGACCGCCGGTAATCGATACCGCATCGATCAGCTCCGCGCGCAGCTCGTCGGCAAGCTGCCGCAGATCCTGTTCCGGCAGCCGGCGCAGATCGGCGGGAATATCGATCCGATCAAGCAGCGGTGTCCGATTGGAGATAGGACGCATAGATTTTGAATCCAACGTGCGCTCCTCAGGTGCGACGCGTAATTACGAATCGCGCCGCCTCACGCAAAAGTTCCGCCCTTTGCTCGAACAAATCAAGGTGTGCGATCGCTTGGCGGATGAGAAGCTCGGCCTGCGCCCGAGCGCGTGTCACGCCGAGGATGGACACGAAGGTGGCCTTGCCCGAGGCAACGTCGGCGCCGACAGGCTTTCCGGTCTCTGCCGCCGAACCCTCGACATCGAGCAGATCGTCGGCGATCTGAAAGGCCAATCCCAGATCGTGGGCGTAGCCGCGCAACGCGGTACGCAGCTCGTGCGGCGCTTTGGCGAGAATCGCTCCGGCCTCACACGAAAAGGCGATCAGCGCGCCGGTTTTCATGCGCTGCAGCCGGGTGATTGCGCCGATGTCCAAGGTCTGATGCTCTGCGATCAAATCGATCATCTGACCGCCGACCATGCCAGCGGCACCGGCGGCGCCGGCGAGTGCTGTGACAAGCTCGCAGCGCACAGCGGGATCGCCATGCGTGTCGGGATCGGCCAGCACCTCGAATGCGGCAGTCAAAAGGCCATCCCCAGCCAGCACCGCCGTCGCCTCGTCGAACTCCTTGTGGCAGGTCGGCCGTCCGCGGCGCAAGTCGCTGTTGTCCATCGCCGGCAGATCATCATGCACGAGGGAGTATGCATGGACCATCTCGGTCGCCGCCGCCACCTGCAACGCGCAACGCCGCGCAACTCCGAACAGCTGGGCGCTCGCCAGCACAAGAAATGGACGCAGCCGCTTGCCCGGCGCGAGCGCCGAATAGCGCATCGCCTGGTAGACGCGCCCCTCCAAGCCAGTCGGCGCGACAAGCAGTTTTTCGAGCGCGATATCGGTCACCTGCGCCGCCTGCGCCAACGCCGCCGGGAAGGAGATCGCGTCGGACCACAGCGTCTCAGTCAAGTTTCGCCGGCTCCGCAGTGATTGCGCCATCCCCGCCGATAACGATTCGGTCGACCCGCTGCTGCGCCTCGTTGAGCTTTCTCTCGCAATGCCGTTTCAGCAGTGCTCCCCGCTCGTAGAAAAGGATGGCTTCATCCAGCCTGACCTGTCCGCCTTCGAGCCGCCGCACGATCTGCTCGAGTTCGGCGACCGCCTCCTCGAAGTTCATCGCCGCTATATCGGCGGGAACGTCCACGTCAACCATCTGCACTCTTCTTAGCAAAATACGCGAGCAAGATGCGGTGCGCGAGCCGAAAACGAGAGGGCGAAAGTCGACGAGCGTTGCATACCCGCAACAGGGCTGAGCTCTACCCGTTTCTCACACCGACATCAGCACGCGGACATGCGCTGCGACACTCGCGCTGAGCGCGGGGAGATCATAACCTCCTTCGAGCGCCGAGACGAGCAGGCCGCCGGCGTGGCGATATGCAATCTCGATCAGCCTCTCGGTGATCCAGGTATAGTCAGCTTCATCGAGCAGCAGCTGCGCCAGCGGGTCGCTTCTATGGGCGTCGAAACCGGCGGAGATCAGCACGAGCTCGGGACGGAAGGCGTCGAGCGCAGGCAGAATGCGCTGTGTCATCCCGGCGCGAAACTGGCTCGAGCCGGCCATCGGCCGAAGCGGCACATTAACGATGTTGCCGACACCGGTTTCGCCTGCCGACCCCGTGCCGGGGTAGAGCGGGGATTGGTGCGTCGACGCGTAGAAGAGCCCGTCGTCGGCCTCGAAAGCCGCCTGGGTGCCGTTGCCGTGATGGACGTCGAAATCGATGACGGCGATCCGGTCGAGCCCGTGCACCTCGCGCGCCCGCAACGCGCCGACAGCGATGTTGTTGAACAGGCAGAATCCCATCGCACGCTCGGGTTCGGCATGATGCCCCGGTGGGCGTACGGCGCAGAAGGCGTTGTCCGCCTCCCGCGCGACTACCGCATCGACCGCAGCGACCACCGCCCCGGCGGCGCGAAGGGCGGCCTCTCCCGAGGCTGGCGACAGGATCGTATCGGCATCGATCCCGACATGACCCGACTTTGGAACGGCACGTAGGAGGCGCTCGACGTGCGGGCGCGGATGAACCCGCAGGAGATCTTCCATCGAGGCTTCGGGTGCCTCGCGGCGCTCCAATCGGGCGAATTCCGGATCGGCAAGTGCATCGAACACGGCGCGGAGCCGCGCCGGCCCCTCCGGGTGATGTCGGCCGGGGTCGTGCTCGAGACAGGCCGGATGGGTATAAAGAAACGTTGTCATCACAGACCTCGCAACGGGCTAACGGAGCATTGGTGCCTGGCGTCCGCCGACCCCCATCATGTCGTTGAGGCGCTCCGGAGCGTCCAGCAATTCCCGGCTCGTTCCGGTAAACACAATCGCCCCACGATCAAGCACGATCGCAATCTGGGCGAGTTCGAGGGCCAGCTTCGCATGCTGCTCGACGAGAAGGAGCGCCAGCTCGTCCTCGCGCTTCAGGCGATCGAGCCCGACGAGCAAGGTGTCTACGATCACCGGGGCCAGGCCTTCGAGCGGCTCGTCCATCAACAACAAGGTCGGGTTTCCCATCAACGCGCGCCCGATCGCCAGCATCTGCTGCTCGCCGCCCGAGAGCTGATTGCCGTGATTGCGGCGGCGCTCGGCCAGCGAGGGGAAGAAGTCGTAGACCCTCCTAAGGGTCCATGGCCCCGGGCGCTCGGCAACCGTCAAATTCTCTTCGACCGTTAGTGAAGGAAAGATTTCGCGCTCCTGAGGTACAAAGCCGATGCCGAGACGCGCGCGCCGGTAGGGGGCCAGCGTCGCGATTTCGCCACCGGCGAAGCGGATGCCGCCCCCGTGCAAGCGGGTATGACCCATTACGGTGGCGAGCAAGGTCGTCTTGCCGACCCCGTTTCTCCCCAGCACCGCCAATGTCTGGCCCGGCGACACTGCGAGCGAGATACCCTCCAGCACAACGGTTTCGCCATATCCGGCCGAAACTTCCTCGAGTACAAGCCCGGCTTCCCCATTCATGCCAGAGCGCGCTCCCCGAGATAGACGCGGCGAACCTCCGGATCAGCGGCGATCGCCTCGGGCGGCCCTTCGACCAGAACGCTGCCCTGGACCAAGACGGTGATGCGTCGCGCCAGACGAAAGACTAGATCCATATCGTGCTCGATGATCAACAGCGCGATGTCCTGTGGCAACCGCTCGATGGCCTCGATGATCCTGCCGCTCTCGCCCGACGGAACTCCGGCCGCCGGCTCGTCGAGCAGCAGAACCTTGGGCGACAGCGCGAGCGACATGGCAATCTCGACCAGCCTCTGGCGGCCATACGCAAGCATGCTGACCGGGCGCAACGCTTGATCTTCGAGCCCGAGCCGTTCGAGCAACGCGTGAGCTTCCTCGATTGCCGCTCGATGATGACCGGACGGGCGGAACAGGTCGCCGGCGATCCCCTGCCGCTCGCAAACCGCCAGGGTCACGTTTTCGAGAATGCTCAGTCGGCGGAACAACGCTGTGATTTGAAAGGTGCGGACGAGACCGCGCTTGACCCGTACTGCTTGTGCCAAGTGGGTGACGTCGGCGCCGTCGAGCCGGATTTGCCCGGCATTCGGCCGCAACGCTCCCGTCACCAGCTCTACAAAGGTCGTTTTGCCGGCGCCGTTCGGACCGATCAGCGCGTGCCGCGCACCGCGCTCGAGGCGAAAATCGACGGCGTTGGCCACGGTCAGCGCCCCGAAGCTCTTGTACAGCCCTCGGGTCTCGAGCGCTGGCGCGTTCATCGCCGGAACCGGTCAAAGAGCCCGAGCACGCCCCCGCGGGCAAAAACCACGACAACAACCATCAGCAGGCCGATCCAGAAGTACCAGTAGACCGGGTCGATTTCGGAGAAGCGGTCCTGCGCGACCATATAGAGCGGCACGCCGATGAACGCGCCGTAAAGCTGTCCGACCCCGCCGATGATCAGCATGATCAGCACGGTGCCGGAACGGTCGAGGCTGAGACTGGTCAGGCCGACAAAGGACGTCGTCTGTGCAATCAGCGCCCCGGAGACGCCGGCCAAGGCCGCCGAGATCGTATAGATGACGAGCCGACGATGAACAACCGGGGCGCCGATCGCGTGCATGCGACGGATATTCTCGCGAATCCCAGTCAGCGAGCGACCGAACGGCGAATGGACGAGGCGGCGCGCCAGCCACCAGCACACGAACAGCACAACGAGGCAATAGGCATAGGCGGTGCGGCCGAACAGGTCGAAGCGGAAGATGCCGAAAATCGGCCACACATCCATACCCTGCAGCCCGTCGTCACCGCCGGTGATTGAGGAGGCCTTGTTCGCCGCCTCGTGCAACAGCGTGGCGACGACCAAGGTCTGCATCAGCAGGGTCAGGCCGGTGGTGCGCAGTACCACAAGCCCCGACAAGAACCCGACCAGTCCTGCGGCCAGTGCTCCGGCGAGCAACCCCGTGAGCGGCTCGCCCCAGCCATTGGCGGCGAGAATCCCGGCGGTATAGGCGCCGGTGCCGAAAAACGCGGCATGACCCAAGGTGACTATGCCGGCATAGCCGAGCACCAAGTCAGCCGACAGCGCGAACAGGATCGTCGCCAGGATCTGCGATCCGAGCGGCAAGTAGCTGGGAAAGACGATCGCCGCCGCCAACGCTGCGACCCACGGCAAGGCCTCGAGCGGGCGATAGCGATGGCGCCGCGCGAAGGCGCCGACCGTCAATCGGTCTGGCCTTAAGCCGTTCGCCCGAACAAGCCCCTCGGGCGCCACAGCAGGATCACCATTGTCAAGGCATAAATGAAGAAAGCGCCAAGCTCCGGCAGCAGATACTTGAAGCCCGTGTCGGCGATGCCGATCACCAACGCCGCGACGAACGGCCCCCGAATACTGCCGAGCCCGCCGACCGCCACGACGATCAGGAAATAGACGAGGTTTTCGAGCGCGTAGGTCGGTTCGATTGCCAGCAGGTCGGCGCCGAGCGCGCCACCCAGCCCGGCCAATCCGCTGCCCAGCGCGAAAGTCAGCGTGAACAGGCGCGACGTGTTGATGCCGACCGACTGCGCCATTCGCAGATTGTCGACCGCGGCGCGGATCTGCACCCCGACGCGAGAACGTTCGAGGCCCAGCCACAGCAGCGTGACCAGCGCCGCGCCGCACAGGATCAGAAAGCTGCGAAAGGCTGGAAAGCTACGAAACCCGAGATCGACCTCGCCGGATAGCCAGCGCGGCGGGTGCATCGGTTGCGTCAGCGGGCCGCAGAAATAGGTGGCGCCGGCCACCGACATGAAGATGAGGCCCATTGTCAGCAATACCTGGTCGAGATCATCGGCGCCGTAAAGCCGGCGATAGAGCAGCCGCTCAACGACGACACTGGCAAGCGCGGTCCCCACCGACGCGGCGGCGAGCGCGATGACGAATGGCACGCCGAGCCGGCTCATCAGGCCGGCCACGATATAGCCGCCGAGCATCGCGAAGACGCCGTGCGCCAGGTTGACGAAGCCCATCAGCCCCATCGTCACCGACAGTCCGACCGAGATCAGGTAGAGCACCATTGCAAGGGCGGTGCCGTGGAACAGGATGCTGAGCGCGGCGGCGAGGGTGTCGGTCATCGCGCGGTCCAGCAATGCCCCTCACCCCGGCCCTCTCCCCGCAAGCGGTGAGAGGGAAAGCGCTGCGCCGGCGTTACAGACCCTCGCCCCGCGGAGCGGGGAGAGGGAGGGGCCCACGCCGAAGGCGTGGGAGGGTGAGGAGCGAACATGACCGGAGGTGGCGTTCTATGCGGGGCCAGCCGGAGTATGCGGTCGCGACCCGTGGCTATTTCGCCGGGTTCAGCTCCTTCCACGGGTCCTTGACCATCGGGATCGTCGCGATCTCGACATTGGCGAGCTTGCCGTCCACCTTCTCGGCGCGGCGGATATAGATGTTCTGCACTACGTCGCGGGTCGCCGGGTCGATCTCGACCGGACCGCGTGGACTGTCCGGATTCTTCCATTTCTTGAAGAATTCCATCGCTTCGTCAGCGGTGAACTTGCCCTTTGTCGCCTTGACCAGGTCAACGATCGCGGTCGCACCGTCCCAGGCGTCGACCGACAGGAAATCGGGGATCGAGTTG
>DASQCY010000535.1:0-1762 GCA_035634495.1 Allostellaceae bacterium | reverse complement strand
AGGAGAAAGCCGGGCTTGCAGCGCACCCACCGCGTGCCGTCGAGCGATATCCCACCGCCCGGCACAATCATATGGACGTGCGGATGGTGAGTCATTGTCGAGCCCCAGCTGTGGAGCACGGCGGTGGCGCCGAGGCGAGCGCCGAGGTGCTTGGGATCGGCGGCGATTGTGAGCAGTGTCTCTGCGGCCGCGCGGAACAGCAGGTCGTAGACCACCGCCTTGTTCTGATAGGCGATCGGAGAAATCTCGGCGGGCAGCGTGAAGACCACGTGGAAATAGCCGACCGGCAGCAGATCGGCCTCGCGCGCCGCCAGCCAATCCCTTGCTGCCGCACCCTGACACTTGGGGCAATGGCGGTTGCGACAGGAGTTGTAAGCGGTGCGGCTGTGGCCGCAATCCTCACAGCGCTCGACATGGCCGCCGAGTGCAGCCGAGCGGCACTGCTCGATCGCCGACATGACCTGGAGCTGACCCAGGCTCACATGTCCGGCACTGGCTCGGCGCCAGTCGGCTCCATGGCGATGAAAGACGTCTGCGACCTCCAGCCTCGGGCGGCGCACCGCCGCCCGGCTAGGCCTCGCGTCGCGGCCTTCCCTCGATCAGTGGTGCCAACCGGTCGAGTGGGCTGGTTACCGCCCGGATCGTGGTATTGGCGACGCGGGTGTACAGCGCCGTGGTGTCGAGCTTGGCGTGACCCAGAAGCGTTTGAATCACGCGAATATCGACATCTTGCTCGAGAAGGTGCGTGGCGAAGCTGTGCCGCAGCGTGTGCGGCGACACGCGCTTCTTGATCCCCGCGGCCTGGGCGGCCGCACGGACGGCACGGCAGAGCTGGCGGGCCGACAGCGGCTCGACCGGGTTGCGGCCGGGAAACAGCCAGCCTCCCGACAGCAGCAGGCTGCGCCGCTGCCCCTCCCGCCACCAGGCGCGCAGCAGTTCGAGCAGCTGCGGCGACAGCATCGCGTGGCGGTCCTTGCGCCCCTTGCCACGCTCGATGCGCAGCAGCATGCGCTCGGAATCGATATCGCCGACCTTGAGCGTGACCACTTCCGAGACGCGGAGCCCGGCGCCGTAGGCGGTGGCGAACGCCGCCTTGTACTTCGGCGCCGTTGCCGCGCGCAGCAGCAGCGTCACTTCCTCGACGCTGAGCACCGCCGGTATCCGCCGCGGCTGCGGCACGACGGTGAGCCGGCGCGCCAGATCCGGCCGGTCCAGCGTCACCGTGAAGAAGAAGCGCAGGGCCGAGACCGAGCTGTTGATGCTCGGCGGCTGCATGCCGCTCTTCGTCTGGTGCAGCTGGAAGAGACGCAGGTCTTCCGCCGTCGCCGTGTCGGGCGAGCGGCCGAGGAAGGCCGCGAATGACCGCACGTGGCGGACATAATCGCGGCGCGTGTGCTCATTGAAGCCGCGCACGGTCATGTCTTCGATCATGCGTGCCCGCAATGGGCTGACGGGCCGCTGGGAGGGACCGGAGGTCATCGGGGGTTCCTTTCTCGAGCTGAAGGTTGCCGGACCTTCGATGCTCGGGATCGGACGCCCCGATCGTCACGCGCTACCGCGCATCACCTCGTCGAAAATGCGCTGACCACGACGCGCTCCCCTCCCGCGCGAGCGGGTTCGTTCTCCCACCCCGAGCCGACTATCGGCGCGGGTAGCAAGCGTTGGATTTCCTCCTTTGAGTTCGGCGACGAACTGGTTAGACGGGGGATATCGAAGGCTGAGGAAATTAAGCGCGTTGCCCCCGATCAGACAGATCGTCGTC
>DASQCY010000534.1:0-2735 GCA_035634495.1 Allostellaceae bacterium | reverse complement strand
GTGCCGAGGCCACCGACGAGGCCGATGCGCGTCGCAAACCTCGCGGCGTTCGCCTTGAGGAAGCGGATGCCGAAATTAACGTCGGCGACGGTTTCGGGGTACCGCACGGCCGGCGGCATGCGGAAGTCGATCGACAATACGACGATGCCGCGGGCCGCTAGGTATTCGCCGATCGCGACATTGTTCAGCCGGTCGCCCGACGTCCACGCGCCGCCGTGGACTTCCAGCACCGCGGGAAAGGGGCCGGTGCCCTCTGGCCGGTAATAGCGGGCGAGCAACGGCGCACGATCTGCCGGGCGCAAATATGCGATGTCTTCGCTGTGAACGGGCATCGTCGTCGCTCGGGATCGTTGGCGGAGAGACCGCCGAGCATATCACATCGGCGGCTTGACCCCATCCTTCTCGGTGGTCACGCGAGCAGCAGAGAGATTACCGTCCGGGCTCTTCTGCGCGACAATAAACACGGTAGCACCGGGCTTTAGCAGGCTCGTGTCGCCGAATCCGTAACCAAAGATCGGGGTATCGGGCCCGACAACGATTTCCGACTCGCCGCCCTTATAGGTGACCTTCAGGGTCTGGCCTTGTGGCGCGCCGGTGATGCCGGCCACGGTGGCGTTGGTCATTGTGCTCTCGGGCGTCAGGTCCCAAGCATATTGCCCCTCGCCCAGCCCGCGCATCTGCTCGGGGAAGATACGCAGTTCGACCGAGTGGTTCTTGCCGTCGGTGCCCTTGGTCGAGGTGGTGGCGACAAAGTCGCCGGCCTTGATGTCGGCGAGGCTCTTCTTGACGAGGTAGGAGACGGTGACGTTCGGGGCGAGCGCGATCGTCATTTGCTGACCCTCGCGCGACTTTACCGAGAGGGCCTGACCGTCGAGCTTTTCGACCGTGCCGCGGATGCGGGTGGGTGTGCCCTGGGGGGCCTGCTGGGCGGCGGCGGGCAGGGCCAGCAACGCAATCAGCGCGCCGGCGAACAGTAATTTCATTGTCATAGCGGTCCCTCCCTTATTCGACCGAGATCGAGATTAACGGTTTCCTAGCACGAACGACCCCTGCATGCGTCCCCGTTGGGTTTCACATTTTGGTGACCGTAGGGATTTGTTAACCCGCCGGCAAATAGGGCTTTCCCAGCGCCCGCGGTGGGCGCGCCGTGCCGACGAAACCAGCCAGTATCGCCACTGTGATCAGATAGGGCAGCGCCTGGATTAGCTGCACCGGCACCGTACCGATGGCGGGCAGGATCGCACCCTGCAGGCGCACCTGCACCGCGTCGGCAGCAGCGAACAACAGGCAAGCGCCGAGCACCGGCCACGGGCGCCATTTGCCGAAGATCAGCGCGGCGAGAGCCAGGTAGCCGCGGCCGGCACTCATGTCGCGCAGAAAACCGTTGCCTTGGGCCATCGACAGGCAGACACCCGCGAGGCCGCACAATGCCCCGTTCACCGCGAGCGCTCCAAGGCGCAGACGGGCGACCGACAGCCCGGCGGCGGCGACCGCTTCGGGGCTCTCGCCGACCGCCCACAATCGCAAGCCAAAGCGCGTGCGAGCCAGCACGAAGGCGGTCAGTGGCACGGCGAGCCAAGCGAGGTAGACCGGCAGGCTGTATCCGCTGATGACCGTCGTATAAACGCGCCCGAGGATCGGGACCTCGCTCAGCGACTGGGCGAGGGGCATGCGATCGGACCGAAGCGCGCCCCGTTCGGCAAGGGCGGCGTCGTGCCGCGCTGCCCGAACCATGCCGAAGCGAGGCTCGGTGTGGCACCGGCGGCAATCAGGTTGAGTGCCATGCCCGATACGATCTGATCGCCGCCGGCGGCGATCGCAGCAATTCCATGCAGCAATGCCAAGAGAAGAGCGGCGGCGCCGGCGAAGGCGGCAGCGAGCATCTTGCCCTCGAGGCCGACATCGACGACCCCCGAGCGCTCGGCATAGAGCCCGGCGAGTGCCGCGAGAACGAGCGGTGCGGCGAGCCGCACCGTCGAGCCCACGAGCGACAGCAGCAGCACGCTCACGCCGCCTGCCGCGCCGGCGCCGTCCATAGGGTTCGCAAAGATTGGCCGATGTCGCCGCGCGCGACGCCGTCGAGCATGCCGCAGACAAAGATCACGACACCCTCGGCGACGGTGACAACGTCGCGGGTGATGGCTGGCATGTGGAAAGAGAGCGCCGCACCGCCCTGGTTCAACGCGCCGCGGCAAGGACGACCCCGAGTGGATGACCGCGGCCAAGCATTGCGACCGCGATCCCGGCAAAACCTGCTCCGGCAGTGAGGTCCGCCGTCAGGCGGTGTTGCGCGCCGAACAACTCGTTGATTGCGATCAGGCCCGCAAAGGCGCCGCCGCTGCACACCGCCAGCAGGATTATCCACGACACCCGTATGCCGGCGGCCTGCGCCGCGAGCGCATTGATGCCGGCGGCGCGGATCTCGTAGCCGAGCGGGGTCCGGCGCAGCAGGATCCAGTAGATTGCCGCCGCAAGCAGCGCCAAGAATGCGATCGGGTTGAGTGGTCCCTCGCCGGCCTCAAAGCGGGTCCCGGCGGTGATGTTTGCCAGGGTCGGGCAACCACAGCGGCGATGGAAAGGTCCGGGTCTCCAGCGCGCTCTGGCCGGGGGCAATCAATACCTTGACAAGTGGCCAGGTCATCAGCGCGGTGGCGATGAAGTTGAACATGATCGTAGTGATGACGAGATGGCTGCCGCGCCGCGCCTGCAACACTGCCGGGACAAAAGCCCAGGCG
>DASQCY010000533.1:0-8369 GCA_035634495.1 Allostellaceae bacterium | reverse complement strand
CGCGATCCGCGAGCCCAACGCCCCGAGGCCGATCAGACCGAGCCTCAACTCTGTCATCTCAACCCCCGCTGGCTTTGAGCGCTTCGTCGATCAGGAAAATATCTGTCAACAGGGTGCGCAGATGGATCGAGACGTTGAGGTTGTCGACCAGTTGCGAGCTGATCGACTTTTGAGCCAAAACCAGGCGCAGCGCCGCCCCCGCTTCGCGGGCGTCGTCATCGAGCACTTCGAGGAAGGTGGCAAAGGCCTGACGCGATGTCGCATTGTGAGCGTGCGCGCTAGTTGCTGCGCTCTCGCGGTGGGAGAGCCCGAAATCGGCTAGGAGAAGGCAGCGGGGCTTCCTGTTGATTTCAAATCCTGTTCTGATCCATCGCGTCGGTGGGGCCGCTGCCGATCTCCTCCTCGGCGAGCTGCCAGTCACGACCTGATGTTTTAGCTGCGTTGAACCAGGTCGGCCAGATTTTGAATTCGCTCGATCGGGTCGCGATCCAGATGGCGAAGTTACTCGCAGACACTATGATGGCAAGAGGATTTGCCGGGGAGACGAGTTGACTGATACGGTCGGCAATCTGGTGTCGCTGCTCGTTCTGGGCTTTCTGCTCGGCACCCGACACGCCACCGACGCGGACCATATCGTCGCCATCGCCACCATTGTCAGCCGCCAACGCAGTTTGCGGGGCTCGGCGATGATCGGTGCACTATGGGGGATCGGGCACACGCTGACGATCCTAGTTGTGGGCGGCGCGATCATTCTCTTTGGCATTGTCATCCCGCCTCGCCTCGGTCTCGCGATGGAGTTCGGCGTCGGCATCATGCTCATTCTCCTCGGCGTGCTGACCTTGACGGGCATGGGCGGTGTGATCCATGAGGCCGCGTCCTTCATCCAAGGGTCGTCCCACTCGCACGAGCCTGTCCATGCTCACGGTGACTATGTCCATCGGCACGCGCTGAGCGACGGCGAGGGACACGGCCATCGCGAAGACAACACGCCGTTGGCCCGGCTCGATGCCCGGTTTGGCGGGTTGGCGCTCTACCAATGGGTGCGGCCGCTCGCGGTCGGCATCGTCCACGGCCTCGCGGGATCGGCAGCGGTGGCTTTGCTGGTGCTCACTCTCGTACGCGACCCGGTCTGGGCGCTCGCCTATCTCTTGCTGTTCGGCGCCGGGACGATCGGCGGCATGATGGTGATTACCCTGGGCCTGTCCGCGCCCTTCGCGTTTACCTCGTCCAGTCTGCCAAAATTCAACTTCCGGCTGCGCGCGGCTGCCGGACTGATCAGCTTCGGTTTTGGCTTGTTCTTGATCTACCAGATCGGCTTCGCCGATGGCGGGCTATTCACCGACGCCCCAAACTGGCAGCCGCGATGAGCCGAAGAAGGGGTTGGGAACTCAGCTGAGCCCTCCAACAATGACGCAACGGATAACAAGGCCGGGGTTTACCTCCGTCATGAATGGTGCGGGATCGCTGTAGCAGGCATGCACGCCGCCATCCGGGGATGACAGCGGCAGAATACGGTCCTTGGGGACTTTGACCCAACGGTTGCGTATCAGAATTTCCAGCACCCAGGCGCCCTGCGGCCCTGCCGCCTCGTATCGGAAAGCGACGGGATGACAATCCCGCTCGTTGCAGCAGCCCTCGCCCTCCGGGCTCTTCAGACCGCGATACCACGTATGGAACGTGTCATGATCACCTCTGCCTTGGGCTGCTGCATCGAGCCCGTAAAGGCCGATTGAGCAGGCAATGCAGAGCGCGGTCACTGCGCGCATGGGATCTCTCGTCTTTGATCATCGTCAGCATAACGGAAGCCCGAAATGTTTGAAAAAGGCTGAAGCGCTGTAGGGCAGGCACCCTGTCGTTGACCGGCCGCACTCCGAGGTTTAGGGTTGCTAAAGGCGGTGCGCGTTTGGCGTTTCGGGGAAGCCAGCGATGATCCTGCCGCGTGCTCGAACCCTGGTGCTGTCGGCGATCACTGCCACGCTCGTCGCGATGATGGGCGTCGCCATGCAGCGCGAGTTGGCGCCGCGCCCCACCCCATCGATCGCCGGAAACACCGGCCCGGAACAGAAGCCGCTCGGCGCGGAGGAGGAAGCTTACGCAGTCGCGTTGTGGCCGATCCACAGCGAGGTTGTCGAGGTCTCGGCCGCGGACATGAGCTTCGCGGGGATCGCCTATATTACGGAGCACCACGACGCGCATCGGCTCGAGGCGAAGGTGATGCCGCTTCGCGATCGCTTCAGGAGTGCAGCCGACAAGGCGCGATCCATGCCGGTGCCGGCCTCGATGGGGAAGGTGCACGATCAGTATCTCGAGGCGCTCGCGCTCTTTGAGACCGCATCGATGGAGATGATCAAGGTCGCTGCCGACGGCAAGGTCGAGCATCTGATTGAGGCGCAGACCATGAGCCAACGCGCTGCCGAGGAGCTGCTCATAGTAGGCGATGTGCTCTGGCCGGGGGAGTACAAGCCAAATTGACGTTTGTGGCCCGGCCGAGGCTGCAGAGAGGAGTTTCTCTAGGGCAACATCCAGAAGAGAAGGGGAAGCGAGGTGAGGAACCTAGTACGGCGGATTGCGCTCGCTGGGCTGCTGGCTAGCGCGGGCTTTGCAGAGGTTGCTGTGGCGACCAGCGCGAAGGCACAAGATCAGAACTGCTCGGTCTGGCTGGTCGAGAGCAGCCGTTTCATGAAAGTGCCGATGGGGGCTTTTATACCCGATCGGGCCTTCATTCCCGGCAGCACCGACCCGAAGCACAACATCAATACCGTCGATCTACCGGTCAATGTCGGCGTGATCAAATGCGGCAACGAGCTGATTCTCGCAGATTCCGGCTGGAAACAGCAGGAATACCATAAGATGACGGGAACCGAACATTGGGCGCCGTTGCCCGATCAGCTCAAATTTCTCGGATTTGACGCGAACAATGTGACCAAGATCGTAATCGGTCACGGTCACTGGGACCATGCGGGGCAGTTGTCCGACTTCCCCAACGCAGTGATTTACATCCAACGCGAGGAGTTGAACGGGATCGAGTGGGCGCTCAACTATCCCAACCCGAAGATTGCCGCTGTCAACACCTCGCCCGGCGGCTGCATGCGCACCCCTGCCTGCGGGTATCCGCCGCTGACTGTGGGCGAGATCTACGGCAAGGTGTTGAACGGCAAGGCCGTGATCGTCGACGGCGAGGCGGAGATCTTGCCGGGCGTCAAGATTCATCCGGCCTTCCGCGGACATACTGCCGGCTCGCAGCTGCTCGAAGTACCGACCAGCATCGGCAAGCTCGTATTCGGCTCCGACACCTATTCCTCGTGGGAGGGGATTCGCGATTGGATGGCCGCCAATATTCAACAGACCGACACGGTCCAGCAGTTCTTGGCGTATGAGAAGTGCTACAAGATCACCGGCGGCTATCAGAACTGCATCAGCGCTCACGAACCGCTGACCTATACCGACGGATACCCGATCACCAAGAACTCCTGGGTCGCGCTCAATGGCGGGCGTATGGCGGAAATCGCGCTAGCCGCCGGCGAGAAGTCGCATAAGCCGCAGTAGCGCAGGACGTCCAGCTTTTCGCTATGCCCGGGCTCGGCAAGGCCCGGGCATGACGAACACATGCTTTGCAATCCGTGCCACCATCGGTGCGCTGGCGATTGCCACATTGGCGCTGAGCCTTGCGTCCTCGGCTCACGCACACGATGCCAGCGCCTATGGAGGCCTCTTTCGTTCGCGTAATCTCGGCGGGACGTGGCTCAACGCCGATATCGGACTGTTCCTGAACGCCGCGCTCACGGTGGCGGTCGATCCACGGGACCCCAACCATCTTCTAATGGGCACGGATATCGGCCTGCTCGCCTCGGGCAACGGAGGGCGCAGCTGGTCGGAGGAGGCGCCGGGGCTGATCATGGGGGCGGTCTTCGCGATCGCCTTTTCGCGCGACGGAGGGAATGTGAGCTGCGCCGCGCCGACCGGTGTCTTTCGCCTTGCCGAGGGCCATTGGACCCGAGCCGTCGCGCCGGACGGAGCCGCGCCCGCGCGCGAAATCGCCTTCGGATCGGCACCGGACCGCATCTATCTTTTGGGTAACCGATCTCTATTCGTCAGCGGGGACGGCGGCCAGAGCTATCGCCGCCTCCTAGAGGGGCCGGCCGAAGATGTTCCGATCGCGGCGCTCGCGGTGGTGAGGCAGCCCACAGAGCTGCTGTTCGCGGTGATCGACGGCAAGCTCGTAGCCAGCCAGGATGGTGGCAGAGAGTGGCAGCAGCGCGCCGTTGGCTTGGGTGGCGATCCCGTTGATACCGTCGTGCTCGACCGCGCTTTGGCGAACCGACTGTGGGCAGCGAGCGCGGATCGGATCTTCGTCAGCAATGATCTGGGAATGCGCTGGCGCGCTCTGGGACGACCCCTGCCGCAGGCGGCCACGAATGTACGCGGGATCGCGGCCGACGAGACGGCGACCATACTCGTCGTGACGACGCATCGTGGCATGTACCGCAGCGACGACGGTGGACTGAGCTGGATCCTGAAGGAAAACAGTCTCCCCGCGCACCTCGAAGCAGGGCCTCTCGTCCGCGACCCGACCGACGCGCGCACCCTCTACGCCGGATATTCTCTGCTTCCCTTTCCCGAATTGTGGCGGAGCGCTGTCGAGGGCCGCAATCTGCTCTCCCGCCTCGACCCTGTCAGCCTTGCCGGCGGTTTCGCTTTCATCGCGCTGCTGGTCATCAGCGGCGTCCTCCTCGTCGGCTGGCTGGAGCGGCAGCGCTCTGCGGCAGCCTCAGGCAGCAGTTCCTTTCCGTGAGACTCGTTACGGTCGCGTTGCGCACGCGGTGGCTCTGGCTCGGTGCTGCGGTCCTGGTAGCGGCGCTCGGCGGCGCGGCCACCTGGGTCGCAAATCGAAACTATCCGGGCATGCGGTTTATCGAGTACCGAATGGCGCAGCCGCTGGACACCCCCACAGCGATCGCCGCCGCGCCCGACGGGACGATCTGGTTCACGATCGATCTCGCCGCGGCCATTGGCCGGGTTCACGATGGACGCCTCGAACGCCTTTCGCTGGCGAGCAGCAATGTCGAGCCTATCGGGCTGGGGGCGGGTCCCGACGGCAGCGCATGGTACACCGACAACGGCGCTCGGGCGATCTCGCGCATCACCCCTTCGGGCGAGATTACCAGCTTTCCGCTCGGCACGCCGATCGTTCGACTCGGCCGGATGGCAGTGTCGCCTGAGGGCGCCGTCTGGTTCGCCGAAGCCACGGCCTACAGCATCACCCGGCTTAAGGACGGCGAGATCACCCGGCATGTGTTCGAGTCTCCACGCGGCGATCCTTACGGGGTCGCCGTGGCCGCGGACGGAACGGTGTGGGCGACACTCAGATCGGGCAATCAACTGCTTCACATTACGACCGATGGCCAGATCAATGCCTTCAACCTGCCAAAACCCGCGGCCGCTCCCTCGGATATCGCGACTGGGCCGGACGGGTCGGTGTGGTTCATCGAGCTTCGCGAGAACCGCATTGGCAGACTGAAGGATGGCGTGTTCGAGGACTACCCGGTTCCCGGGGAGAGCCCAATGCTGACCGGTCTCGCGGTTGCCGGCGATGGCGCCGTTTGGTTCGGGATGTTGCGCAGCGGCCGTCTGGGCCGAGTAGCGGATGGCCGGATCGAGACGTTCAAGCTGCCGCGGGAGGGCGCACGGCCCTGCAGTCTGGTGGCCGACCGCAGCGGCAATGTCTGGTACGCCGATATCAGCGGTTATGTCGGCATGTTGCCGATGCGGTACGCCCGCCGCTGATCCAGGCTGAGGCGAGAGATCCAGGGCCGTCACCCCGCCAAACCCATCACCTGGTAGGCGGCCTTGACCGTCAGCACGACTCCCATCCCCAGGATCAGCAGAGTGGTCGCGATTTGCGTCCGCATCGCCCAGATGCTGCTGAGCCAATCCAGTATCTTTTGTCCCACTTGGGCGGCGACGACACCCACGACCAGCAACGTCGCGGCGAACCCGAGGCTGAACACAACGACGCTCGCCAGCCCCAGCAAAACCCGTCCGCTCGATAGAGCGGCCAGCAGGATCGCCAGCGCACTCGGGTCGGGCAGGATGCCGCCGACAATGGCAAGAGCCAGCAGCACCCCAAGCTTCGGACGCATATCCGTCACGAGATTCAGGCGGTGTGAATGATAGGTCCCCCATCCATGACTGTGCCAGGCCAGGCTCTCTCCGTCCCGGTGTCCGGGATCATCGTCGTGGCGGTGGTGATGAGGATGGCTATCGGGGTCGTGATGGGCACGGCCAGCGCCGGGGGCCGTGGCTGCAATAAGCGGATCACCCATCGCGAGGGCAAGGAGCCCACGTTGGGTCCATAGCATCCACAGCCCCAGTGCGACGACCAAGAGTCCGGTGGCAAGTGCCAAATACGCCTCGACCCTCTGGGGCACGAGCCAAACCGATCCCAGCGAGGCGAGAACCCCCACCAGCACTATCCCGGTCGTATGCGACAGTGTTACAAAGACGCCCAGAATCACCGCATCGATTGGCCTGCCACGCGCTCCGACGATATAGGCTGCGGCAATTGTCTTGCCGTGCCCGGGGGTCGCTGCATGCACGGCACCAACCCAGAAGCTCGACAGGATGTAGAATAGAGTCTCCTGCATCGGTCCACGCTGCGTACCGTGTGGCGAAACCCGTCGCAGGCGCTAATTCAAGCCCTAAGCTCTCGGCGCGGGGGGCGTCAGGGTTTCCAACCAGCGGATCAGCGCGGTCTGGTCAGCGCCGGAGCCGAGACGAGCCTCCGCCGCGGCCCATGCATTGCGACACGCGACGAGCAACGGCGACTCCACATCGCGGGCCTGCGCGAGGCTCGAGGCAGTTTCAAGATTCTTCAACAGGTGGCCAAGGGCCCATCCGCTGTCAAATTCCCGCGTCAGCACCTGCCTCCGCAATACGCCGCCCATGATCGGACCGATGACGCTCAACCCCTCGCCGATGTCGAGCAGCATGCCGGCATCGAGACCACAGCGCCCGCCGATGCGCAGCACCTCGCTGGCGGCGAGCAGCTCCACCGCGCGCAGGAAATCGGCGAGCACGGCCGCCGCCTGACCCGAACCGGCCGCTCCGGCGCGCAGAACCCGTTCGCCCAATGTCTCGAAGATCCGCCGGCATCGCTCGACCACCGCATCCGGACCGCCTATGACAAAGGTCAGCTTGCCGGCCTTCGCATCCTCGGAGGTGCCGAGCGCCGGCGCGTCCACCATGTCGATGCCGCGATCCGCGAGCTCGTCGGCGAGGGCGCCCGTCGCGACCGGGTCAGAGCTCCCCATGTCGATCAGCACGCCGCCTTTGGCGAAGCCGCGAGCGAGCCCTTCCCAGCCGAAGGTGACCTCCCGCACCTCGGCGGCCGATGGCAGCACGGTTATGATGACATCGCAGGACTGCGCCATCATCTTCGGCGAGCCGGTGATGATCCCACCGACATCCATGTTGAACATTCGCAGCGCGACATCGGCGATATCGTAGGTATGCAAGGAAAACCCGGCCCGCAGCAGCCGCGTCGCGATCCGCGAACCCAACGCCCCGAGGCCGATCAGACCGAGCCTCAACTCTGTCATCTCAACCCCCGCTGGCTTTGAGCGCTTCGTCGATCAGGAAAATATCTGTCAACAGGGTGCGCAGGTGGATCGAGGCGTTGAGGTTGTCGACCAGTTGCGAGCTGATCGATTTTTGAGCCAAGACCAGGCGCAGCGCCGCCCCGGCCTTGCGGGCATCCTGATCGAGCACCTCGAGAAAATCGGCAAAGGCCCGACGCGATGCGTCCTGGGCGGCCGGCAGGCGGGCGGACGATACCGCGGCGAGCCCGTCGAGCGCGGCGGCAGCACGATCCAGAGATTCGCGGATCGAGCCGCCAGCCTCGTCCTCGCGCCCTTGCGCGGCGTAGGCGAGCATGAACTCGTAGGTCTGTTCGATGGCTTCGATCCGCTCGGCCAAGCTCGGCCCGCTCGGTTTCGTCATCGCGCGCCCTTTGGCGGGACCTGCCCGCTGATCGGCAACGGCCACCGCGCCGAATCGTGATGGCGGAGATAGTCAGCGCGCGAGACCCAGCCACGGAGCATCGAATGGGTCATCCACCACTTCTCGGGCCGTAGGGCGAAATAGATATGCGCCATCAGCAAGGTGACGACCGCCATCGCGCACAGATCGTGGATCACATAGATGACGCCCCAAGCGTGATCCGAAAACCAATAAGGATTGCGCCGCCACAGCGGCGTATCGATCTTGAGCAGCATCAGAAGGCCGGTCGCGACGAGCGCGAGAACCACGATGGCGATCAGCAGGTGATAGGCTTTCTGAAGGATCGAATATTTGCCGGGTTTGAGCGGCGC
>DASQCY010000532.1:0-5067 GCA_035634495.1 Allostellaceae bacterium | reverse complement strand
GCCAAATCGGTGGTGAATGAAAGCCGTCCCGCGGCCACATTGGCCGCCACCAGCGCCGCCAGCCCCGGCTCGTAAATCGGCATCTCGCCGCGCCGCAAGCCCGCGATCTTCGCCGCATCCTGGTCGACGCAACTCACCGATCCGCCAAACTCGGAAAAACACGCCCCCGAAACCAATCCAACATAGCCGGTTCCGATCATCGCGATCCGCATCGCCGCGCCCCACCGACACGCAAGCCGATTCCAGCGCAGAACGGCAGCGCCGCCTGCTTATTCCAGGGTGGGGTCCCCAGTGATGTCTGTGCGGGAAGGCGCCGCAGGCATGCTATGTTGTTGCGCAGCAGCACTTTAGAGCGGGCAGCGCAAATGTCTCAATCGGTTTTGGTCACGGGCGGAGCAGGGTATATCGGGAGCCACGCCTGCAAAATCTTGGCGCGAGCCGGATACCAGCCGGTGGTTTTCGACAATTTGTCGCGCGGGCATCGCGAGGCAGTGCGTTGGGGGCCGCTCATCGAAGGCGATCTTGCGGACCGGAACCAGCTGGTCATGGCGCTTGAGACGCACCAGGTGGCAGCGGTCATGCACTTTGCCGCTTACGCTTACGTCGGTGAATCGGTGGCCGATCCCGCAATGTACTACCGCAACAACCTCGGAGGCAGCCTATCGCTGATCGAGGCGATGCGCGAGACCGGAGTAGACAAGATCGTCTTTTCGTCGACTTGCGCCACTTACGGGATCCCGGCAGGCGGTCCGATCCGCGAAAGCGTGCCGCAGCTGCCAGTCAACCCATATGGCGAGACCAAGCTGGCGATCGAGCGAGCACTACACTGGTACGGCGAGGCCTATGGTCTACGCTCGGTTTCGCTGCGCTACTTCAATGCTGCTGGAGCTGACTCGGAGGGCGAGATCGGGGAACTTCACGAGCCCGAAACCCATCTCATTCCGTTGGTGCTGCAGACGGCCCTCAAGCACAGACCGCATATCGACATCTATGGGACCGATTATCCGACGGCGGACGGAACGGCGGTCCGCGACTACATTCACGTCGAGGATCTGGCCGAGGCTCATTTGCGCGCGCTTGAGCATCTTTGCGCCGGGCGCGAGAGCACGGCGCTCAATCTCGGGACGGGGCGGGGTCATTCGGTACGCGAAGTGATTGCCGCGGCCGAATCGGTCTCTGGGCGGGCGATCCCTCGGCGCGAGGTCGCCCGGCGGCCGGGTGACCCTCCGGTGCTTGTAGCCGATCCGAGCCGCGCAGCCGAGCGGCTCGGCTGGCGTGCGCAGCGCTCGGACCTTCAGACTATCATCAGCACCGCTTTTGCTTGGCACAAGCGTTGCGCGAAGCACCAAGTCCCCCCCAGTTCGCCGTAGCTGGCACCGGGCGTAGGGAATGAAATTTGTGAACGCCCGTTGTGCGGGCGCCGCGCACGTCGGGGCTCGGTCCCGGCGGCAAGACTCCCGGGAGCTTCCAGATGACCACGGTCGAAATCGACGAGGTCGCGATGCGACCCCCACTGTTCGAAGCGGCGCCAGTCGATCCGCTGGGAGCGATCCGCGTGCACGGAAAGTTTTTCTTCGCCGGGAAGCATAAACATTTCATTAGGGGCGTGACATACGGCCCCTTCGCGCAGGGCGATCACGGCGCGCAGTTTCCCGACGCCGCGACCGTCGACAGGGATTTCGCGCTGATGGGGGAAGCCGGCGTCAACACCGTGCGCGTCTTCACAGTGCCACCCGTATGGCTGCTCGACGCCGCTCATCGGGCAGGTTTGAAGCTTCTCGTCGGACTTTCTTGGTCGCAACACATTGCATTTCTCGACAGCGCTGCGACCCAAGCCGAGATCCGGGAAACGGTAGCCGCCGGGGTGCGCAACTGTCGCCGTCACCCCGGTGTCTTCGGCTACCTCGTCGGCAACGAGATCCCTCCCGACATTGTACGCTGGCACGGTGCCGAGGCGGTGCGCCGCTTCGTCCGATGGCTCGTCGCATGCGTCAGAGACGAACACCCCGAAGCGCTCGTCAGTTACGCCAACTTCCCGTCGACCGAATATCTGACGATCGACTTCACCGATTTCACCTCCTTCAACGTCTATCTTCACGACGAGGCGGCGTTCCGCCGATACATCGCGCGACTGCATAATCTCGCGGTTGATCAGCCTCTGGTGTTGACCGAATTCGGTGTCGATTCGATGCGCCAGGGGGAGGAGGAGCAGCGGCGTCTCCTTTCCTGGCAGGTTCGCTCGGCCTTCGAGAGTGGGGTCGCCGGGACATTTGTTTTCGCCTGGACCGACGAGTGGTTTACTGGAGGCCACCGGATAGAGGATTGGGCTTTCGGTCTCGTCGACCTGGAACGCAGGCCCAAGCCCTCCTTCGGCGAGGTAGCCCGTCAGTACAAGAGCGTCCTGCCACCGATCCTCCAACGCTACCCCAGGGTCTCCGTCGTGGTCTGCGCCTACAATGCCGAGCGCACAATCGACCGGTGCCTGGCCTCGCTCGCAGCGCTCAACTATCCGGATTACGAGGTAATCGTCGTCAATGACGGCTCGCGCGACCGTACCCTCGAGATCGCCGAAGGCTACGGCTTTTGCCGGATCATCAGCCAGCCCAACAAAGGGCTAAGCGTCGCGCGCAATGTCGGCGCCGAGGCGGCATCCGGGGAAATTGTCGCCTATACTGACAGCGACTGCGTCACCGACCCGGATTGGCTGAACTATCTCGTTGGCAAGATGGAGGCGAGCAAACTCGCCGCTTGCGGAGGGCCCAATTTCCCGCCGCCCGAAGACACGCTCATTCCGGCAGTGGTCGCGGTCGCGCCCGGTGGGCCGACGCATGTGCTGATCAGCGACGAGGTCGCCGAACACATCGCCGGCTGCAACATGGCGTTCCACCGCGAGGTGCTGTTGCGGCTCGGCGGTTTCGATCCGATCTATTGCGCGGCCGGCGATGACGTCGATATATGCTGGCGCTTCCAGGACGCCGGCTATGTCATTGGCTTCAGCCCCGCCGCCGTGGTTTGGCATTTCCGCCGTAATACAGTGAGCGCTTACTGCAATCAGCAGAGGGGTTACGGTAAGGCAGAGGCGCTCGTCTATGCAAAGCACCCGTTTCGCTTCAACCTTTTTGGACAGGCAAAATGGCTTGGTCGCATCTATGGCGATTTCTCCGCCTCGCTGCTGCTGTCGCGTCAGCCGGTCATCTATTCCGGAGTTTTCGGACGCGGTCTATTCCAAACCATGTACGAGCCGCCTTCGTCGCTAGCCGCGCTGTTGCCGCTGACCTTCGAGTGGAGCGCCGTCTCGCTGGCTCTGGCGCTCGCTGGGATCGCCGGCGGCGGGTGGTTGTGGCTCCTCACAGTTCCATTACTCGCGACCTGGGGCGTTTGCGTCAACGGCGCGTTGCAGGCGCCAATCGACAAGCGCTTTAGCGGCTTCAACCTCCTCGGCGTCAGAGCGCGGGCGCTTGCCGCCCTGTTAATTTATCTCGGTCCGTTGCTGCGGGGGTGGGAGCGCATCAAATGGCGCGTCAAGCAGATGCGGGCGCAAGCTCAAATCGGCTTCGTTGAGACTGAGCAGCGCGCCAGGATCTGCTGGAGGGAGCGCGCCTTCCATCTCTCCTATTGGAGCGAGGTCGACACCGAAAAGGAGGTACTGCTCGACGGGCTGACGGATTTTCTAGTACCACATAAATACCTTGTTGCAGCGGACACGGGATGGAGCAATTGGGACCTCAAGATTGCACGCGGCCTGTGCAGCCGCTGCCTGGTCACGGTCTGCACCGAGAATCACGGTGGTAGCAAGCGGCTCCTTCGCGTTCGGTGTGCAATGCGCTTGTCTCAGCTCGCCCTGATCCTGCTGCGCGGCTACGCGGCCTTGACGGCGTTCGCTTTAATTCTCGGCTGGCCGCTCGTGGCGGCTGGCATTAGCACGGCAGGGCTCGTAAATATCGGCGTGATCGGCGGGCAGCTCGTAGGTTTTGGCCGATTGATGCACCGCATCGTCGAGGCCGTAGCCAAGCAGGCTCGGTTGGTGCCGCTCGAGCCGGCGCGGCACACCCCACCCTGGATCCGCCACCCCCACGAATGCGGCAATCCAGTGGCAACATCCTGCAGAACCTCTGAATCCCCGCTTGTTCGGGGGTGACGGTAGCGTCGGAAGTTCTCAAACCAGGGTCGAGCTCGCACGCCATGGCGATGAAGCTTGTAGCCTATCTGAAGCCGCATCGGTGGAGGATCACCTGGGCGCTGGCGCAGGTGTCGCTAATCTCTGGCTTTGAGCTGCTGAAGCCGTGGCCGCTGCAAATCGTTATCGACAACGCGCTCGGCAACAAGCCGTTCCCGATCGCCGCGCTGTCGTCTTCGCCCGGAAACCTGCTTCTCCTCGCTTCTGTCGGGATCGTTGTCGTCCATTTCGGTGCGGGAGCGTTGACGCTGCTCCACAATTACACGGCGATCCGCATCGGTCAGTATATGGTAAACGATCTGCGCGGCGCTCTCTATGCTCACCTTCAGCGGTTGTCGCTCGCCTTCCACAGCCGGCAGCGGGTGGGTGATCTTCTATATCGGATCACTGCGGACAGCTTCGCCGTCCAAACGATGATCATGAACGGGGCGTTGCCCATCCTATCAGCTCTGGTTCTGCTGGCTGGCATGCTCGTCGTCCTTTTTCCGATCGACCCGGCGCTGACGATGCTCGCGCTAACGGTCGTTCCGGCTCTTTTCGCGCTGATTTCTCTATTCAACCGAAAGATTGTCGAAGTCGCCAGCGACGTGCGCACGACCGAGAGCCGAGTGTATTCACTCGTCCAATGGGCAATGTCGTCAATCAAACTGGTGCAAGCATTCACCAAAGAGGAGGAAGAGCATCAGCGATTTATGGGGGCAAGCCGGGAAAGCCTGCAGGCTACGCTGCGGCTGTACAGCTGGCAGACGCTCTATTCAGGGACCGTCAACCTCGTGATCGCCGGCGGAACGGCGCTCGTCGTCTTTTCCGGGGCGCGGGCCGTAATCTCCGGCACATTGTCGATCGGGCAGCTGATCGTATTTATCTCCTACCTCGCCCAGCTTTATGCG
>DASQCY010000531.1:0-3182 GCA_035634495.1 Allostellaceae bacterium | reverse complement strand
ATGGGCGAGCAGACCTTTGTCAGCCGCGCGCGCAATCTCGGCAGCAACGATGTCGATGCGGTGCGTCAGCAAGCCATGTCGCGGCACCCGATCGGCCGGCTCGGCGTGCCCGACGACATCGCCAAGGGCATCGTCTTCCTCGCCTCCGACGATTCCGGCTTTATGACCGGCGCCGGGCTCGTGATCGACGGCGGGTCGACGGCACAGTGACGCCGACCCGCGTCGGCATTTCCCCTGGGCGGCAGGGAAAACACGCATTTGCGCGTCCGAAAAGGCCCTCTCTTCGACCAATACATAAATTATATCAATAAGTTGGGTGCGATTGGTCGGGCCGGCCGGCAGCGGAATTTTGGGCGTCAAAAACACGGTCAGCAGCGGATTGGCAGCGGAATTCGGCGGCTCTGCTCGTTGTTGCGTTAGAAGCATTTCGAAGCTCGTGACAATTGATAGTATCATACGCATGCCGTATATAAGCGCAAGCTTGATCGCTGAAACGGTACCATGGATCGCGTTGTCGGGCGGCCCGACATAGCCCAGCGCGAGGGCCCCTCGGCTGGCGTTTCTCGGCCGCGCATCGTCATCATCGGAGCCGGCTTTGGCGGCTTGTCCGCGGCGAAGCGGCTCGGCAAGGTCGCCGCCGATGTGACCGTGATCGACCGGCGCAACCACCATTTGTTCCAGCCGCTTTTGTACCAGGTGGCGACTGCGGCCTTGTCGCCCGCCGACATCGCCGCGCCGATCCGCGGCATTCTCGCAACGCAGGCGAATACCCATGTGATCCTCGGGTCGGTTACCGGCATCGACACGGCGGGTCGCAGTGTGCTGATCGGCAATCGCCGCATCCCTTACGACCTGCTGATCATCGCCACCGGGGCGCGCGAAAACTATTTTGGACACGATGAATGGGCGGCGGTGACCTCCGGCCTTAAGACGATCGAGGACGCGACGACGATGCGGCGCCGTATCCTCATGGCCTTCGAACGCGCCGAGGACAGTGACGACGAGGCCGAGCGGCGTCGGCTGCTGACGTTCGTGATCATCGGCGGCGGGCCGACCGGGGTCGAGCTGGCCGGCGCGCTGGCCGAGCTTGCCAAGGCGGCTCTCGCCCGCGATTTCCGGCATATCGATCCGACCACGGCGCGCATTATCCTGGTCGAGGCCGGCCCGCGCTTGTTGCCGAGCTTCCCGCCAAAGCTGTCCGCGGTTGCGGCGCGGGCCCTGACCCGGCTCGGTGTCGAGCTGCGTCTTGGCACCACGGTGACGCGGTGCGACCGCGGGGGAGCGGTGCTCGACGACGAGGGTATCGAGAGCCGGACATTGATCTGGGCCGCCGGTGTCGCAGCGTCCCCTGCGGCCACTTGGTTGGGGGTCGGGCCGGGTCGCGGCGGCCGCGTCGTAATGACATCCGATCTGAGCCTCCCGGAGCACCCGGAGATCTTCGTAATCGGTGACACCGCGCAGGTCGAGGGGCCCGACGGTGCGCTCCCGGGTGTGGCACCGGTCGCCAAGCAGGAGGGCGCCTATGTCGCCCGCGTCATTGCCGCCCGCCTCGCCGGCAAAAGGCCGCCGGCGCGGTTCCGCTATCGCAACCTTGGCAATCTCGCAACGATCGGCCGCAAGGAAGCCATCGTCGATTTCGGCCGGCTCAGGTTGACCGGCCGCATTGCCTGGCTGGTATGGGGCCTGGCGCACATTTATTTCCTGATCGGCTTTCGCAACCGTATGGCGGTCGCGGTCGATTGGCTTTGGTCTTACCTGACCTATCAGCGCGGCGCGCGACTGATCACCGGTCAGGAGATGTGAGCGGCACCCTGCCCGAGTGAAGAACGATAACCGATCGGAATTTCACCTCGGCAGCAGACGCAACCGAAGTGAAACGGCAACGCGGAACTCGCGTCGCAGAAATCGATCGGTGGATCCCGCCAATTCTGATCCTGCACAGAAGGACGTCAGGTATACGATGGCCTGCCGGGGCAGGGCCTTCGTTCCTGATAAAATCTCTTATCGCAGAGTCACGGACCCTCGACACCCGTTCGGAACCGGCACCAAAGTAGTGCAACATAAAGGACGTTATCACCAGCAAGACCGGCGGGTGAAACGCGTGCCCAGGCTGCCGGTGGGGATTGTGCCGGAGCCGTCCAGCGGTGGGCCGGAACCGGCCGTGAACCCTTGGCCACGGGTGCGGCACGCGGGTGTGCCTTCGCAGCGATGTCCCGGCCGAGCGCGCGCGAGGGAGGATGGCTCACCGGGTTGAGCGCCGTGGCAGGGGCTTCGCGAGATAGTTAAACGGACCATTACAGTCGATGGAGTGGGCGGTCCGAACCGAGGCCGAGAAGTACGCGCCCAGAGACCTGGTAATTTGCGGGGTTCATCGAGAGGTGCTGCGTTACCGTATGCACGTCTCGGAAGGCACGCTCTAGAAGGTTGCTGGTGTAAACAGAAGTGCCGCCGGCGGCGGTGTACATCAGGTCAATCGCCTGCGCCGCAGCTTGGACTGCGTGCGTGCGAGCAAGTCGTAATATCGCCAATTGCCTGACTCCGATCTCGCGACCGGCTTGGACGGCGGCCCAGGAATCAGCCACCGAATCGTAAAGGAAAGCCCGACCCGATTGGTAGAGAGCCTCCGCCCGACCGACCTCGGCCTGGATTGTCAAGCGTTCGGCCAGCGGCATCTCTGACTGAGGGCCCTGCCGCTTGACGCCGGCGAGCTCTATTAACGTATCGATCGCAGTTCGCGCGATGCCGAGTGGTACGGCCGCCATCGCGTTGTCCAGCAGCGCCTGCTGCGGTAGTCGGTAGAGTAGGCCGGGCACGCGCGGCGCGGCATCGAAGGCGAAGGCGTGCTCCATCGGAACGAAGAGATCGTGGGCTGCATAATCGTGGCTACCCGTACCGCGCAGCCCGCCGGTATCCCAGGTATCGATCCGCTGACCCTCGGTAGCCGGGAAGAAGACAAGCACGGCATGCGGTGCACCCGTGTCGGTAAGGTGAGGCCCTCCATCTTTGTAAAGGATACAGCCACCATTCCACCAGGCGCAGTGGTCGATCCCGCTGGCATACGCCCAGCGACCGCTGACCCGGTAGCCGCCGGCAGCGGCGTGGGCGATGCCGCTAGCCCGCAAGGCACCGGCTACCACGGCATCGGGCGCGCCGTAGATCTGGCGCGCGCTCTCCTCCGGCAA
>DASQCY010000530.1:0-1801 GCA_035634495.1 Allostellaceae bacterium | reverse complement strand
GAGCATCAGCAACATCATCGTCACCATAGCAAACAGGAGTTGTGCGATGGGATACGGAGGAAACAAGCAAGGATCCGTCACGCGACGGCACTTCCTGAAGACGACGAGCGCCATTGCAGGGGCGGCCGGCTTGGCGCCGGCACTCTCGGCGCCGTTCGTGTCGACCGCACTCGCTCAAACCAAAACGTTGAAGATAATCCAGTGGAGCCATTTCGTGCCCCAGTTCGATACCTGGATCGATGGCTTCGCGAAGGACTGGGGAAAGAAGAACGGGATCACCGTCACCGTCGATCACATTCCGCACCTCGAGGTACCGGCACGCGCCGCGGCGGAGGTTGCGGCAGGGGCCGGGCACGACCTGATCATGTTCAGCGGCTTTGGTGGGCCGCACCTGTTCGAGAAGCATCTGACGGATCTCAGCAGCCTCATCGAAGAGCTCGAGAAGAAGCACGGCAAGGTCCAGCAGATCGGCCGCCAAATCGCCTATAACGAGGGCACCAAGACCTGGAGCGCTTTTCCCGACTACTACATCCGCTTCCCCGGGCTCTACCGCAAGGACTTGTGGGACGAGATCGGGATGAAACCCGACACCTGGGAGGACATACGCGTCGGCGGAGCCAAGCTGAAGGCCAAGGGCTACCCGGTTGGCATCGGGCTCGGGCACTCGGTCGACCCGAACATCTCCTATCGAAGCATATTGTGGAGCTACGGCGCCTCCGAATGCGACGAGAGCGGCAAGCGCGTCACGCTCGATTCCAAGCAGACGCTCGAGGCCGTGAAGTTCGTGCGCGCCCTCTACAAGGAGGCCATGGAGCCGGAAGTCCTGTCCTGGGACGATGCCAGCAACAACCGATACCTGGCGTCGGGCCGGGGGTCATGGATTCACAATCCAATATCGGCGTATCGGTCGATCCAAAAGGCCACCCCCGAATTGGCCGACAAGATCTATATCTGGAAAACCCCGGCTGGACCGGTGCGCCGGCTGGCCGGCGGCTCGCCCAATTCCTACGGTATCTGGCGTTTTGCGCGCAACAAAGACACGGCGATCGAGTTCCTGCGCTACTACGCCGACCATTGGGTCGAGGCGTTCGAGGCGAGCACCGGCTACAACCACCCGCTGTTCGCCAACATCGTGCCCCAGCCCATGCCGATCCTGTCGAATGATCCGAGCTCGCATCCGCCCGACAAGCTGCAGGTGCTGCAGACCGCTAACGAGTGGCATGCGACGTTCGGCTATCCGGGGCCGGCCGGACCGGCGTCCGACGAGGTGGTCAACAACTTCATCGTTGTCGACATGATGGCCAAGGCCGCGACCGACCAGGCGACGCCGGAGCAGGCGGTCGCATGGGCCCAGAAGGAGATCGACCCGATCTACAGGAAGTGGGCGGCGCGCGCTTGAGCCCCACGCCTGCCCCCTCCCCCCTTGTGGGGGAGGGAGCAGGCCGTGTGCGCGGTTCCGTTGTGCACCAGTTTCACGGGAACACACTGTAGTACGCCCGAGGACATCGACATGGCCGCGGTTGCCACCAACGAGATCAGAAAAAAGTTCGGGGACGTGGTGGCTGTCGACGGCATCAGCCTGGAGGCGCGCGACGGCGAATTCATGGTGCTGCTCGGGCCGTCGGGATGCGGCAAGACCACGTTGCTCCGAATCATCGCGGGTTTGGAGAAGCCCACGTCCGGGCAGGTCCTGATCGATGGCCAGGTGGTCAACGACATGCCGCCGCGCGGGCGCGGCATCGCCATGGTGTTTCAAAGCTACGGGCTCTATCCGCACCTGACGGTTTGGAACAACATCGCC
>DASQCY010000529.1:0-4562 GCA_035634495.1 Allostellaceae bacterium | reverse complement strand
AAACGGATCGAGGGGTAACAGATCGGACCGGCTGGATGGGTGACATCTTGATCCATTTAGCATCAAGGATGTTGCGGTTGTTGGGCCTGTGGAGTTGTGGTGATCGCGTCCGCGATCTCCATCAAATCCCCAGGCTTGCTCACCCTCGCAGCGGACGCGGGGTGTTCAAACCTGTCACCATCTATCCGGTCAACTGTGTTACCTATCTACCCGGTCCGTACAACCCTCCCCTTCCCTCCCCCGCAAGCGGGGAGGGCCAGGGTGGGGATAGTCAGTCGCGCAATTCGGGGACGATCCAGAACGGCTTCTGCCCACGCGCGACTCGCTCGAAATTGTCGAAGGCGTTGCGCCAGCGCTTCCAATGATTGTCCCAGGTCGGGCCGGCGCCGTGCGGGCTGAAGATCGCGTTCTTCAGGGTGAACAGCTCGTGATCCGGCTTTGGCGGCTCTTCGACCATGACGTCGAGCCCGGCGCCGAGGATCTTCTCGTCGCGCAATGCCGCGTAGAGCGCCTTCTCGTCGACCACCGGACCCCGGCACGTGTTGATCAGAATCGCCGTCGGCTTCATCATCGCGAGCTCGCGCTCGCCGATCAGATTGCGTGTGGACCGGTCGAGCGGCACGTGCAAAGTGATGATGTCCGAGGTCTTCAACAGCTCGGGGAACAGCGCAAAGCGCACGCCGAGCGCGTCCTCCTGGTCGCCCGTCATCCGGTTGATGTCGTAATACTTGATATGCATGTCGAAGGCCTTGGCGCGCCGAGCAACCTTCTTGCCGATATTGCCGAGGCCGATGATGCCCAAGGTCTTGTCTTCGAGCTCGTAGAGCTTGTAGGAATTGAAATCATTGCCGCGCCAGCGGCCCGAGACCACACCCTCGTGCTGCCAGATCAGCTTGCGGCAGACTGCCAGCATCAACAGCATCGCATGCTCGGCCACCGCCGTCGCATTGGCGCCGCCATTGTTGCAGATCGGCACCCCGGCCGCCCGAGCCGCTTCGAGGTCGTAGGTGTTGTAGCCGGCGCTCAAGGTCTGGACGATCCTGAGCTTGGGCGCCGCCTGATAGAATTCCGGCCCGTGTTTGAACTGACCGCCACCGATGTAATATTCGGTGTCCTTCAGCAGGTCGAAGAACTCCGGCCTGCCGTGCGGGGCGGTGGCCAGTTCCCAACCGGTCGGCAACAGCTCATGGGCGATGGCAAGGGTCTCCTGCGAATGCGTGCTCGGGCTGAGAATGCGAGGCATCGTGCGTCTCCTCTTCTGGGATTGTCGCGTGTCTAGACGAAGAACCCTATCGTAGCGATACCTTGTGATCGTCGTCAAATTAGCGAGGAGAGAGAACCATGTCGGAGACGCTGCAAGACCGCTTTCAGAACCTTCATGAATTCATCAAGGCCGCGCGCACCAACCTCAACCGGAATGTCTGGGATTATCTGATCGGCGCCTCGGAGACCGAGACTACGGTCGCGCGCAACCGCTTGGCGCTTGATTCGCTCGGCTTCCGGCCGCGGGTGCTGTGCGACGTCTCGGAGATCGATTGCAGCACCAGCCTGTTCGGCCGGAAGCTGCGGATCCCGGTATTGCTGGCGCCGGTCGGCTCGCTAGAGAGCTTCGAGCCGGGCGGCGGCGCCACGGTCGCGAAGGCGGCTACCGAATTCGGCAACGGCATGATCTTGAGCTGTGTGTCGCACCCCGGCCTCGAAGCCACCGCCGAGGCCTCGGGCGCCGGGTTCAAGATCTTCCAGCTCTATGTGCTGGGCGACGCCGACTGGGTCGACGACCATTTCCTCCGCGCGATTGACGCCGGCTACGACGCCTTCTGCGTGACCGTCGACACCGACCGCTACAGCCGGCGCGAGCGCGACATCGCCAAGCGCTATCAGCGCCGCGGTGTCGTCGTTCGCAACGACGCCCGCGTCTTTCAGGCGCGGCACAGCTGGCGCGATGTCGAGCGCTGCAAGGCGAAATTCGCCATTCCGCTGATCCTGAAAGGCATTGCCACCGCCGAGGACGCCCGGCGTGCCGTCGAGCTCGGCGTCGATTGCGTCTATGTGTCCAATCATGGCGGCCGCCAGCTCGATCATGGGCTGGGGTCGATCGATGTTTTGCCCGAGATCGTCGAGGCGGTCGGCGGGAAGGCGCGCGTCATCGTCGACGGCGGCATCAGCCGCGGCACCGATGTGGTCAAGGCGATGATCCTGGGTGCCGACGCGGTCGCGGTCGGCCGGCTCTATGTCTATGGCCTCGCGGCGGCCGGCGGTTCCGGCATCGTGCGCCTGCTCGAGATCCTCCAACACGAGATCACGATCTGCCTCGCTCTCCTCGGCGTCACCGGATTCGCGGCCCTCGACAAATCGTACATTTGCCCGGCGCGGCCGGTCGCCACGCCGCACGTGCACAGCGCCTTTCCGCTCCTCGACCTGCCGCACGAAACGTATTAACCGCGCCGCCGGATTGCTCCTGTGTCCGCCTACACCTCACCTCCCCTCTTGCTGCTTCTGCAGGGAAACAACAAAGGCATCCCCGTTTCCTTTCGAAGGGAGCGACGCCGCGGAGGGCGCCAGCACGCGCCGCAGCCGTACCTCAGCAAATCATTCTCGAATGGTCAGCGTGCTATCCGTACCCAACACATTGATCAGTTCGAGAAGAACGCTCCGGCTGACTGCGACACAGCCATCCGTGGGTGAGAAATCGGGCCGAGCGATATGCAAGAAAATAGCGCTGCCGGCACCTGGCTGCGTCGGGCTCATGTTGTATCCGACTACCACCAGCAAGTCGTAAATCCCGTCTGTCCGCCAAAGCTCTTCGGTATGTGAGGGATAGGGTAGTTCGACCAGCTGATTATACTTAGGGTCATTGGGATCGTCGACCCACGCATGCGCCTCCCGCAGCGGCGTCATGGGGAGAACGGTGTGCGGAAGGTTAATGCGATCCCGGCGATACATCCCGAACGGAAGCGAAAACGTACCGGCCGGAGTCGCCCTATCGCCCTCCTTCTTGATCGGGCGTACACCGCCGGCTCCGACCGCTGCTCGAGCCTCACCCGATGGCCAATATATAAATCCGCCGCGGTACTCGATGCTCATGTGCGCGGCAGCGGATGTAGACGGGCCTTTGCCCTCGGCGAGCACCCCGAAAGCGCCGGTCAGCACGGCACGACGCGAGACCTGGAGGTCACACCGGCGTAAATCCGCGCGGACGGGAACCAAAATCCGCAGTTTTGCGGACGTTATATTTCGATCGGTCGTGCGGCCGCACCTGCACAGCGCCTTCCCGCTGCTCAACCTGCCGCGCGAGACGTATTAGGCGGAGTTTCGCGCAAGCGCTTTCTGGCATTTACCGCTCCGCCGAGCGCGGCGTCGGATACTGCTCGGCATGGTAGCTGCGGCGCATCGTGTTGAGCTTTAACGCGACTGGCGAACCGAGCCAGACCGCATAGCGGGAGTGGTCGTCGTAGGAGTTGTCTGTGAGCGGGTGGACGAGGACGTCGAGACCCTCTCGGTTCAGCATTAGCCATGGAACGACGTTCTCGAACTGCGCCGTGGTGAATGTAAACCGGAATTGCGGCACCGGGTGCGGGCCCCTCGGCTCGTCAGACAACTCCCTGACCTCGACAGCGAGCGTGTTGGCGATCGTTTCCCGCAACCGTTCCGCGCGCGGGCGAGTCTCGGCATCGTAATAGACATGCGCGTGATAGCCGTCGAGCTTGATCGGCTGGGTGGTTGGATCAGTCATCGTCCTACCTCCGGAATATCGCCGCGTCGGGCCGTCGGCAACAGCCCGGCACGGTAGCCTCTGCCATTCGTCGACAAATTTTTGCAGTCTTGCGCGGCAGAGGCAACAATCTACATCGCAAAGCGTACGATGTAATTGACGGGGAAGCCAGCGGCGCCCCTTCACACCGGCAGGAGTGCCACCGTGGGACGTCCGCGGAATAAAGTAGCCCTTGTTACGGGCGCCAGCGCGGGCATCGGCCGGGCGACAGCAAGACTATCTGCGGCGGAGGGGGCGACTCTGGTCGTCGGCACCCGGCGTGAAGCCGAGCTTGCAAGCCTGGTCGCCGAAATCGAGGCCGACGACGGGAATGCTGTCGCGTTGGCGGGAGACGTGCGCGCTCAAGCTTACGCACAGGCCTTCGTCGCGCTCGCCGTCCTTGCCGGTCGATGGCGGTGCCTCTATCACCCGGAGCTGAGCCGACCAGCCATAGATTAATTCCTTAGAGAGCGGGGCAGTGATGAGAATACTTGCCGCCGGCGCCGCCGGTGCGATCGGCCGGCCATTGGTCCGATGCTCGAAAGAGAACGGTCGCGTCGTGTTTGCGCTGACTCGTTCGCCGCAATCGTCACGCGCGGTGGGTGAATTGGGCGCGGAGCCGGTCGCCGCCGATGCACTCGACGCTGCGTCGGTCCAAGGCAGCTATCGCGCGGGTTCGACCGGATGCAATCATCAACGAGTTGACCTCGCTTCCCCGGCACTACACGGCGGCGGATCGCGCGCATCGGACAGGCACCGGTCCAATGGCGGCTGGTCGTCAGGATCGGCCAGGCCGGCGACCCGACCGACG
>DASQCY010000528.1:0-1972 GCA_035634495.1 Allostellaceae bacterium | reverse complement strand
GAGCTCGGCGTCTCCCGCATCAGCTACGGTCCGATCCCGTACATCCGCGCGATGGGCGCGCTCCAACAGGACGCAAAGAAGGTGCTTTCCTAGTGGAAACGCGTCGTCACCACCGAGGACTTTCCCATGACCGATATCATCCTGCACCACTACGAAACCTCTCCCTATTCGGAGAAAGTCCGGCTCGGTCTCGGGCTCAAGGGCCTGACCTGGGCCTCGGTCGAGATTCCGGTGATCATGCCGAAACCCGATCTGACGGCGCTGACTGGAGGCTATCGCAAGACACCGGTGCTGCAGATCGGCGCAGACATTTATTGCGACAGCCAGTTGATCATGCGCGAGCTCGAACGCCGGCATCCTATCCCGAGCTTTTATCCAGCCGGCCGCGGCGCGGCCGATGCACTTGCCTGGTGGGCCGAAAAGACAATGTTTAGCCCGGTTGTCGGCATCGCCTTCGCCAAGCGGCCCGAAGCCTTACCCGCGGGGTTTCTCGAAGACCGGGCCAAGTTTTCCGGCCGCAATATCGATCCCGGTGCAATGCTGGCGGCAGTGCCCTACTTGCTCGACCAACTGCGCGCGCATTTCTATTGGTTGGATCAAATGCTGGCCGACGGCCGCTCGTTCTTGCAGGGCTCCGCTGCCGGTCTCGCCGATCTCGCCGCCTACCACCCGGTTTGGTTCTTGCAGCAGAATTTTGGATCAGCGGCGGCACCACTCGACGCCTTTCCGCGGTTGCTGACCTGGGCCGAGCGCGTTGCCGCGATCGGTCACGGCAGGCTGAGGCAAACGACCTCGCGAGAAGCGCTCAATGCTGCTAGGACCGCCACGTCAAGCGTGAGCGCAACCGTCGATCCGGGAGACCCCATCGGCCGGAAGCCCGGCCAGACCGTCACCGTCACACCGGACGATACCGGACGTGATCCGGTCGTCGGTGAACTGATCGCTTCGGGCATCGATGAGATCGTCGTCCGGCGCAGCGATCCGGAGGTCGGTGAGGTGTGTGTGCATTTTCCACGTGCCGGATTTGTGGTCGCACCGGCCTAGCGGTATGTCGTGCGATCAATGTAGGCTGCTCGTGCCCCATTTCGGACCTTAGTGTACGGCAGTCGCAGCGCCCGCCGCCGCCTCCGTTGCGGCCGTGCCCAGGGCGCGCTCATGAGCCACCATCGGCGCCGTATCCTGTGGATTTGTGGGCGACGCAAGAAAGGGCGTCACGTCTCAGAGTGAATCACCTTCCTACGTCTCGTCGTAGGGTCGGACGACGAGCGCACCTGGCGATAGATCGGCATTCAGCCATGATACGCAAACAGCTCGATTGGGTCGCTGAAGCCTCGTACCGGATATTCGCCGACGCGTTCGAGATCGAAATCGCGTTCGACAAAGTCGGCGAACGTGCGGGACAGCAGCACCGTTTTTCCCAATTCTTTGGTGAGTCCATATTGACCGCGGGACCGATGACGGTGAAGTCGAGCCGGGTGCGGGACCCGATATTGCCGTACATGACGTCTCCGACGTGGACGCCGATACCGTAATTCATTGGCGCACGACCGATGTCGCTGTTCTTTTCGTTCAGTGCAACCATGGCTTGACGGGCTTCGGAGACGGCATGCAGCAGATTTGCGCAGGCCGACGGCTGGCTGAGCGGAAAAATGGCGAGCAGACCGTCGCCGATGAATTTCAATATTTCCCCGCCATGTCGCGCAATCGGCTCCGACATCGCGTCGAAATAGCCATTCAGAAGATCAATGACGTCATCGCGCGGCCAGTTGTCGGAGATCCGGGTAAAATCACGCAGATCGCAGATCATGATAGCAGCGCGGACCGTCGTCCCGCTTCCGCGCCTGGTAGCGCCAGCCAGAATGAGTTCGCCGGCATGCGACCCGACATAGGTTTCGAGCAGCGTTCGCGCCAGCCGGTTCTTCATACGGATCTCGCTGACCAAAGCCAGAATCGGCAACAGCTTGAATAGGCC
>DASQCY010000527.1:0-11317 GCA_035634495.1 Allostellaceae bacterium | reverse complement strand
GCCGCACAAGGCGCGCACCAGCTGCTCGAACTGGCTCGTGATGCAGGCGTCGATGGTCCAATGTCCCGAGTTATGGGGGCGCGGCGCGATCTCGTTGACGAGAAGATCACCACTCTGCGTCACGAACATTTCGACCGCGAGGACGCCAACGAGATCGAGCTTTTCGGCGATGTGTCGAGCGATGACCTCGGCGCGCATCGCCGTCTCGGCAGGGATCCGTGCAGGGGCGATCGTCGTGTCCAGGATATGGGCGACGTGCTGGTTTTCGACCGGCGGATAAGTCGCCCAGGCGCCGTTGCGGCCGCGTGCAACGATGACCGAGATCTCGCAGGTGAAATCGACAAAGCTCTCGAGGATGCCGATCTCGCCGCCCATTCGCTGCCAAGCCTCCTCGGCCCTGATTTCCGGGGTCAAAGTCACCTGTCCCTTGCCGTCATAACCCATGCGTACACTCTTGAGCACGGCCGGGTGACCAAAGTCCCGCATCGCCCGGAGCAATGCCGCCGCGTCGGCAACCTCGCGGTAAGCAGCGGTGTCGACGTCGATCGAGCGTAGGAAGTCCTTCTCCCGTAAGCGATCCTGCGCGATCTCGAGAATTTCAGGCCGTGGCAGTACCGGGCGGACGGCAGAGACCAGCCGTACGGCTTCGGCCGGGATGTTCTCGAACTCGAACGTCACGATGTCCACGACCGAAGCGAAGCGCTCGAGCGCTTCGCGATCGGAGAATTCGGCAACGGTAGCCGCGCCACAGACCTGCTCCGCCGGGCTGTCGGCCTCCGCCGCAAAAACATGGCAGCGAAAACCGAGCCGGGCTGCGGCGAGCGCCGTCATCCGGCCGAGCTGGCCGCCCCCCAAGATGCCAATTGTAGCACCCGGGGAGAGCGTCGTCGCCGGCCTCATCGGCGGTCCGGGCGGTCAGCCACCCCCTGAGTTTGCGCTTGTCGCCATTCATCGAGAGCTGCCTCGGCGGCGGCATCGGACAGTCCGAGAATTGCGGCGGCAAACAGCGCCGCATTGACGGCGCCGGCTTGACCGATCGCGAAGGTCGCGACCGGGATCCCGGCCGGCATCTGCACGATCGAGAGCAAACTGTCCATCCCCTTGAGGGCCCTGCTCTCGATCGGCACGCCGAGCACGGGCAGCGCCGTTAAGGCGGCGATCATGCCCGGGAGATGGGCGGCCCCTCCCGCCCCGGCGATGATCACCCGCATGCCGCGCGAGCGCGCCGTACGGGCATACTCGTAAAGCCTCCCGGGGGTGCGATGTGCCGAAACGATACGGGTTTCGTGGTCGATCGCGAGCCGGTCGAGAGCCTCTGAGGCGTGCCGCATCGTCTCCCAATCGGATTGGCTTCCCATGATGATGCCTACCGCCCGACCGGCGCCGCTCATTTGATTTCTTCCGAGACGTGGTTGCGAGGACCAGGCTATATTAGAGGCAGGATCGGCCCGCACAAGCGCCCCGGCAGACCGGTCACACTGCGTGTTCGGCGACCGGTCAGGCGATGATATCGGGCAGCAGCTCGCTCTCGATCTTCGAGATCTGATCCTTCAGCAGCAGCTTCCGTTTCTTCAGGCGCTGCAGCTGCAGCTGGTCGAACGGAGCACGCTCCGCGAGCCGCGCGATCACATCGTCGAGGTCGCGATGCTCGGTCTTCAGGGCGGCGAGCTTGGCTTTCAGGGCTTCTACGTCGAGATCCATGGCCGATAGCCCAGAGTTCACCATTAATATAGCATCCTGAATGCGCGGGCTATCGAAAGCTCGCACTCTCGTGCGGCGATGACTGTGTCGGCTGGCGAACTCTCGGATAGCGAGGCGCTGTGGCGTTTTTCACTGGCGTTCTACGCGCGCCCGAGCGTCTCGGAGGCGTTGATCGCATTGCAGGATCGCGCCGGATGTGACGTCAACCTGATGCTGTTCGCCCTTTGGCTCGGCGTTTCCGGACGAAGCCCGCTGACCAAAGAGGAGCTGGCGATCGCCGGTCGCATTGCTCGCCCGATCAGTGCGGACATCGTGGAGCCTCTGCGGGCGCTGCGGCGAAAGCTCAGGCCCGATCCCGACACCGATGTTCAGCGCTTGCGCGAGGGAATTAAGGCGCTCGAGCTTGCGGCGGAGAAAGTCATCCAAGATCGTCTCGGCCGCGCTGCCCGACCCGCCTTCGGCGACACCGATCCGGCCGCGCGCGCCGCGGCCGCGCACGCGAACCTGGCCCTCTACCTCGGGCCGGAAATGACCTGCAGCGCGGAGGCGACGACGATCGGAGAAGCGCTCGAATTGTTCCTGCGCGGCTGAACCGACCCGCCCTTATACCGTTCCGCGCCGCGGTTTCGAACGGAGCGAATGCGCGCCCTCGACGGAGGGCTCGCCCCAGCGTCGCACCAGTCCGGTTTCGAGATCGAACAGGTCGAGAACGCGGCCCAGCGTCTGATCGATCATCTCGCCGAGGCTTTGTGGCTTGGCGTAAAAGGCGGGGACCGGTGGAGCGATCACGGCGCCCATTTCCGAAAGCGCTGTCATGGTTCTCAGGTGACCGGTGTGAAGCGGCGTCTCGCGCACCAACAGGACGAGCCGCCGACGCTCTTTCAGCACAACATCCGCCGCCCGGCTCAACAATGTCGTCGTCACCCCACTGGCGATCTCGGCCATGCTGCGGATCGAGCAAGGGGCTACCACCATGCCGATCGTCTTGAACGACCCGGACGAAATCGGCGCGGCCATATCACTGTTGGCATGGACGACATCCGCCCGGGCGCGGACTGCCGCGGGCTTCAGATCGGTCTCGACCGCCAAGGTCACGTCGGCCGTCCGGCTGATTACGAGATGCGTCTCGACCGGAAGGGGCCGCAGCAGCTCGAGCAGCCGGGCCCCGTAAATAACCCCCGAGGCGCCGCTGATTCCCACGATTAGGCGGTTCCGAACGGGCATTTCTCCGGGATCGCCCTCTGAGAAACCCGCTGACGCGATATATCTGCGTTTCACGGGTCAGCTAACCCCTGGCCGGCTGGTGCAGTCGGGGTTACCATCGACCCTCGTCATCGTCTAGCAGGAGGAAAGTGCATGTTGCCGCAGGATCGCATCGAGGCGCTAAAAGCTAAGCATGCCGAATTAGAGCGCGCCCTCGATGAAGAGAATAGGCGTCCCCTGCCTAATCGGGATGCGGTCTCCGATCTGAAGCGCCAGAAGCTCCGCATCAAGGACGAGATCTTCCAGCTCGAGCGGCACTGACCGCAGCCCTCAACAACCTGGACCTTGAGAAAGCCGGGAGGTGCGCTATCCCTCCCGGCTTTTCTGTGCTCTTTTCCGAGGCTGCGGGTTTCGCGCCGCCTCACGGGTCGCTCTTTGCGCGCTCGCGCAGCAGGAATTTCTGGATCTTGCCGGTCGAGGTTTTTGGCAGTGGCCCAAAGATGACGGCCCGCGGCGCCTTGAAATGGGCGATGTGCTCGCGGCAGAAAGCGATGATGTCGTCCGCTGTTGCCGTGTCTTCGGGCTTCAGTGTCACGAACGCACAAGGAGTCTCGCCCCACATCGGGTCAGGCCGGGCAACCACAGCCGCCTCGAGCACGCAAGGGTGGCGGTAGAGGACATCTTCGACCTCAATCGTCGAAATGTTCTCACCGCCTGATATGATGATGTCCTTCGAGCGGTCCTTCAGCTCGATATACCCGTCAGGATGCGTGACCCCGAGATCGCCCGAATGGAACCAGCCGCCGGCAAAGGCCTCCTCAGTGGCGCGAGGGTTCTTCAGGTAGCCCTTCATGACGATGTTGCCGCGCATGAAGATCTCGCCCATCGTCGTGCCGTCTGCCGGGACCGGCGCAAGGCTCGCCGGATCGGCGACCATTAGATCGTCGAGCACCGGATAGGCGACACCCTGGCGCGCCTTGAGCCGCGCCCGCTCGGCGGCCGGCAACTGGTCCCATTCGTCGTGCCAGGCGCAGACGACGGCGGGGCCGTAGACCTCGGTCAGCCCGTAGACATGGGTGATGTGAAAGCCCAGGCCCTCCATTCCCTCGATCACCGCGGCGGGAGGTGCCGCCCCAGCCGTCATCATCTCGACCCGCCGCTCGAGCGAGGTTTTCAGCCTCGGCTCCGCATTGAGCAGCATGTTCATGACCACGGGCGCGCCGCAGAGATGGGTCACCCTCTCGCGCGCGATCGCCTGGTAGATCGCCGCGGCCTCGACCCGACGCAGGCACACATGAGTGCCTGCCATCGCCGTGATCGTCCACGGAAAGCACCAGCCGTTGCAGTGGAACATCGGTAACGTCCACAGATAAACCGGGTGCTGCCGCATACCCCAGACCAGGACGTTGCCGAGCGCGTTCAGATAAGCTCCACGGTGGTGATAGACGACACCTTTCGGGTTGCCGGTGGTCCCCGAGGTGTAGTTGAGCGCGATCGCTTGCCACTCGTCCTCCGGCGTCACCTCGGCGAATTTCGGGTCGCCGGTCGCGAGAAAGGCCCCGTAGTCGAGCTCGCCGAGCCGCCCGCCGCCCGGTCCCTGAGGGTCGGCGATGTCGATCACGACAGGTTTCTCGTCGAGCTGGGCCAGCGCCTCTTTGATCACCGGCGAAAACTCGGTGTCGGTGATCAGCACCTTGGCCTCGCCGTGGCGGAGGATGAAGGCGATCGTCTCCGGGTCGAGGCGGATGTTGAGCGCATTCAGCACCGCGCCCGCCATCGGCACTCCGAAATGCGCTTCAAAGGCCTCGGGGAGGTTCGGCGCCATCAACGCTACGGTGTCGCCGCGGCGGACGTCGTGCGCCGCCAAGGCGCTGGCGAGTCGGCGACAGCGCTCGAGCGTTTCGCGCCAGGTGTAGCGCCGCTCGCCATAGGCGACGGCGAGCCGGTCCGGATAGACCGACGCGCTGCGCAGCAGAAAACCGATCGGCGTCAAGGGCACGTAGTTGGCGGCGTTTTTGTCGAGCCCGATTTCGGGACGATTGGCCTCGGTCACCATCACGCTCCTCCCTGAGCGGGCCATTTTGGCATTTACGCCGAATCTGTCGAGCGGCTTTGCAAAGTGACACGAGAGGGGAGGCGATCCGGGTCGACGACCCTCGAACTGCGGGCCTGAGCGCTCGTCGCGCTCATCCCTGGTGGTTCTCTGAAGCTTCCCTGTTCGGCGGATTCAGCTCCCTGTTCGGCCGATTTATTTCCCTGTTCGACCGCTTAGGGAATTTGCCCGATGGTTTGCTGAAATAACAAAGACCTGCCGGCTCGGTTTTACCCTCGATCGAGCGCACAATCGCAATCTTCGCAGTATTTTCCCGCCCCGCAGGGAAGTTCGAGGGCGTCCGGCGGGAGGCGGCGCGAGCTTCGAGCGGCTTGGCAAAGCGTACCCAATTGGCGGAGAATCGCCCCGACGCCACCGGGAGATGTGCGATGCCGACGGGTTACGCCGAGACCTATCGCCGATCGATCGAGCGGCCGGAGGAATTCTGGGCGGAAGCGGCCGAGGCGATTGATTGGGAGCGGCGCTGGGATCTGGTGCTCGAAGCGAGCCGGCCACCCTTCTATCGCTGGTTCGCCGGCGCCCGGCTCAACACCTGCTGGAACGCGCTCGACCGTCATGTCGCAGCCGGCCGCGGCGAGCGCACGGCACTGATCTGGGACAGCCCGGTCACCGGCCAAATCCGGCAGTTCACCTACCGTGAGCTGGGCGACGAGGTCGCTCGCCTCGCCGGCGTCCTTGCCGGTCTCGGTGTAGTCAAAGGCGACCGGGTATTGATCTACATGCCGATGGTGCCCGAGGCGGCATTTGCGATGCTCGCCTGCGCCCGCATCGGTGCCGTCCACTCGGTCGTTTTCGGTGGGTTTGCCGCACACGAACTCGCCACCCGGATCGACGACGCCAAGCCGCGGGTCATTCTGTCGGCCTCGTGCGGCATCGAGGTCAACCGGATCATCCCCTACAAGCCGCTGCTCGACGCCGCGATCGCTGAGGCGCGGGCGAAACCCGAGCATTGCGTGATCCTGCAGCGGCCGATGTGCCGCGCCGACATGATAGCAGGCCGCGACCACGATTGGCATGAGCTCGCTGCCACCGCCCGGCCCGCCAACTGCGTGCCGGTCCTGGCGACCGACCCGCTATACATACTCTACACCTCCGGCACGACCGGCGTCCCTAAAGGTGTCGTCCGCGACAATGGCGGCCATGCGGTGGCGCTTCACTGGTCGCTGCGCAACATCTATGGGGTGAAGCCCGACGAGGTGTTTTGGACCGCGTCCGATGTCGGCTGGGTGGTCGGCCATTCCTATATCGTTTACGCCCCGCTGCTGCTGGGCTGCACCACCATCATGTACGAGGGAAAGCCGGTCGGTACACCCGACGCCGGCGCTTTCTGGCGAGTCATTGAGCAGCACCGCGTGCGGGTGTTCTTTACGGCACCGACCGCCTTCCGGGCGATCAAGCGCGAAGACCCCGACGGCCGCTTGATTCGGGGACGCGATCTCGGGCAGTTCCGCGCGCTGTTTCTCGCCGGCGAGCGCGCCGACCCGCCGACCGTTGCCTGGGCCGAGGAGCAGTTGGGCATCCCGGTCATCGACCATTGGTGGCAGACCGAGACTGGCTGGCCGATCGCCGCCAACTGTCTCGGCATCGAACGTTTGCCGATCAAGCATGGCTCGGCGACGCGCGCGGTGCCGGGCTGGGACGTGCGGGTGCTGGATTCAGAAAGAGTTGGGGCCGAAGCCGAGGGCATGGCGCGCGAGCTCGCACCCGGGGAGATCGGCGCGCTGGCGATCAAATTGCCATTACCGCCGGGCGCGCTGCCGACCCTGTGGCAGGCCGACGACAAATTCGTCGCCGCTTATCTGAGCGCCTTTCCAGGCTTCTATCAGACCGCCGATGCCGGGTTCATCGACGGCGACGGCTACGTCCACGTGATGACCCGAACCGACGACATCATCAATGTCGCTGCCCATCGCCTCTCGACGGGGGAGATCGAGGAGGTCCTGGCGGCGCATCCGGATGTTGCCGAATGCTCGGTGATCGGCGTTGCGGATGCGCTCAAGGGGCAAGTTCCGCTCGGCCTCTTGGTGCTGAAGGCCGGTGTCGTGCGGCCGGTCGACGAGGTCGAGCGCGAAGCCGTTCAGCTCGTCCGCGATCGCGTCGGTCCGGTGGCGAGCTTCAAGACAGCGCTTGTCGTCGCTGGTCTGCCGAAGACCCGCTCTGGCAAGATTTTGCGCGGCACTATGCGTAAGATCGCCGAGGGCGAGGACTACCCGCTGCCGGCGACGATCGACGACTCGGCGGTACTGGCAGAAATCGATAGGGCTTTGGCAACAGCCGGCTACGCCAAGCGGTAACCGGCTCAGGTCTCCAGCGGTTGCGCCTCCTGGCCGCCGATCATTGCATCCTCCGCCGGCCGCTTCGCGCGCGTGCGATTGACCGCCTCCTCGAGCTCTGCGAACGTGCAAAGACCGAGCTCGACCGGATGGCGCGGCTTGATGTTGGGGCTGTTCCAATGCGTCCGGTCGCGCACCGCGGCGATGGTCGGCTTGGTTGTACCGATTAGTTTCGAGATCTGCGCATCGGACAGCTCGGGATGGCTTTTCAGCAGAAAGGCGATCGCATCGGGCTTGTCCTGGCGCTTGGCGATTGGCGTGTAGCGTGGTCCCTTGTGCTTGAACACCTGCGGCGGAAGCGCCTGGGGAGAGAGTTTGAGCCGCGCCTGAGGGTCGGCCTGACACCGCGCGATCTCCTCCGCGGTGGTCTGACCGTTGGCCACCGGGTCGAGGCCCTGCATCTGATTGGCCACCTCGCCGTCCGCTATGGCTTGAATTTCGAGCGGATGCAGTTCGCAGAAATCGGCGATCTGCTCGAAGGTAAGAGAGGTGTTTTCGACCAACCACACGGCGGTCGCCTTGGGCATCAACGGAGCAGTCATGTTGGCGTCCCGCTTCAGGGGTTGCCGCCGCATTAGCGAGCGAAGCGGCGCGCCTGAGAATTCAAAAAAGTTAAACATTATATAATCAACGGCCCAGCCGGGGGAAGACGGGAGACGGAGGAAGGCATGGATGAAGCGGAGCTCGAACCGCGCCGGAAGCCGGCGCAACCAAAGGATCTGACGTTGATGGGGATTGAGGAGCTCGAAACCTATATCGCCGAGCTTGAGGCCGAAATCGCCCGCGTCCGTATCGAAATCGCCACAAAGCTCGGACAGCGCCGGGGCGCCGAAGCGCTGTTCAAGCGTTAAGCGCCGATTGGTTTCCACGAGCCTTCGCCCCACCCTACCTTCCCGCGCGTGGGGGAAGGTAGGGTGGGGAGCGGGCGCGCGCTAACTCAAATGCTTGCGGAAGAACGCGGCGATCGGGTCGAACGATACGCTGGTCGACCGCGCGTCGTTGGGGACATAGACGATATCGATCTCACCGCCGGCCTTGCGGTAGTTCGACACGAACCGTTCGGGCTCGTTGCCGGGGAAGCTCGAATCGTCGTCGTGATAGTCGTGGACGATGTCGGGCCGGCCCTGCACCCAGAGCGCCGGCGGGGTCGGCACCTTCTCGCCGCGCTCGAGGAGCAACATCGGGTTGCCTTCGATCATCGCGGCCTCGCTCTTCCAATAGGTGTCGTGCTTTTCCTTCATGCCGATCGAGAACGCTGGCGGGTTCGGGCCCTTCTCCAGCTTCTGCGCGTTGCGATAGCGCGACAGCGGGTTGATGACCGGCCACGACATCGCGACGGCGCGCACCGTCGCATCGACCGCCGGCGAGCCAGCCGGTAACGGAATCGAGGCGTATCTGGAATCATTTGGCCGCATCGCTGCCAGCATGGCGAGATGTCCGCCGCTCGACTGCCCTGCGATGCCGATCCGGTCGGGGCGGACCTTAAGATCCCGGGTACGCGCCTTCAACCAGCGGATGGCGTAATTGATGTCGATCAGAGTATTGGGATAGCCGTCGGCTGCGTGGCGGAAGTTCAACGACGCGACCACAAAGCCGTTCTTCGCCAGTGTCTGGTCGAGCCCCTGGGTACCGGTCAGGTCCCCGCTGTTCCAGGCACCGCCGTGGAGGTCGATTACCGCCGGAAATGGGCCGTCGCCGCTCGGCTTGTAGAGCCGTGCGATCAACGGTTTGTCGCCGTGGCGCAGATACTCGACATCTTCGGTCGTAAATTCATAATTCGGCATGTCACTCCCTTTCCGGGCTGCGTTCGTGCTGCCGGCTTCGGCGACTGGACGCCAACCGCTCCAGAACCCCCGAAGCTGACGGGGCCAGCCTACTCGCTCCGGGTGAACTGCGAAAGACCAGAAGCGTAGCGCGTCGGCTAGCGCATGTTCCCGGTGTGGCCAAGCGAATAGCGGCCCGGCTGGGGCCAGACCGTCAGGCCATGCGGCTCCTGACCGACCGGGATGCTCTTGACCGCACCCGTCAGGGTGTCGATGTCGTAGACGGCGTTGTCGAAGCGCCCCGACAGCCACAGCTGCCTCCCGTCCGCAGTCACATTCCCCATATCAGGGCTGCCTCCCCCCGGGATGGGCCAGGTCTTATCGACCCTCCGGGATGCAAAATCGATCACCGCGATGCTGCCTCTGCCGTGCGGCGCCCCGCGGGTCGAATGCGAGCCGCGGTTGGCGACATAGAGCTTCGCCGCGTCACGGCTCGGGTAGAGGCCATGCGTGCCGACCCCGGTCGGAATGAAGTCGATCTGGCTGAAGCGATCACCATCCACCAGGTAGACGCCGTCGGCATGCATATCGGCGACATAAAAGATCGTGCCGTCGGGCGAGACCCTAATGTCCTGCGGCATGCCTCTCTTGCCGAGCCGCAAATAGCCGAGCACCTGGTGATTGACCAGATCGACCTTGACCAGACCGCCGCCGCGAAACTCGCAGGTAAAGATCGCATAACGTCCGTCGATCGAGAAATCGGCGTGGTTGATGCCGGAGCAGCCTGGGGCAGCAATCGACTGCTGCAGCGCCATCGTATGGGGGTCGCGAAAGTCGAGCCGCTTGCGACGCTCGGCGACGACGATCGCCGAATGGCCGTCCGGCGTAAAATACAGGTTGTAGGGGTCGTCAACCGGAATGGCCTGGCCGGGTCGGGCGGTCTTCGGGTCGATCGGGGTCACGCTGCCGTATCTGCGCCGGCTGCCGTTGTTGGCCACCCACAAGGTCTTCAGATCCCACGACGGGACAACGTGCTGCGGACTGGCACCGACTGGGAAGCGATCCACCACGGCAAGGGTCGCCGGATCGATCACATAGACATTGTTCGACCTTCGGTTAGGCACATAGACACGCGCCGGCACGCCGGCTGCCGCTGGTTCCAGCCGCTCGGACGCGGCAGCGCTGTAGAGATTGCTCGGGTCCGGCACCGGCGGCATGCCGGGCACGGTGTCCACCGGACCGGTGCGGACCTCGCGCAGCAGTGCCGACCCCGATCGCGCTGTGCGAAGCGCTGATGCAGTCGCTGAGCACAGCGCACCCGCATTTTCGCCCACGCCGAATGAGGGCAAAGCGGCAATACCTACCCAGCCGCACAGCCCGAGCAACGGGACGAGCCAAAGGGCCGCACGGAACCAATGACCAATGTGCTGGCGCACAACGACCTCCGAATACCTGGTCTCAATGCCGGGCCACGGCCTTTCTAACGGCGTCTACGGTCCGCGTCACGATCAGGTCCACACCGAGCTGTCCCAATTGGGGGTTAGAGCGCCTCGGGTCGCCGTGCGTGCCGTCGCCTGGCTGCAGTCGATTCGCGCGGATCAGACGCGGATCGACGGCGAACATCAGAGAGGTGTCGGCGAGACCGGCATGGGTGCCGACCTCCTCCTCGCTATACCCCTTGCTCTTCAAGAGCTGAGGGAATTCTGCCTCGCTGGCGCGGTAATACTCCTCGATGGCGTGAGCGCGGACGTCCGTCGCGGCCCATTCCCGATCGAGCCGAGCGGCGACCGCCTGTTCGTCTCGCTGGTAGCCGCCGTGATCGCCGAGAAAGACGACGTCGTGGAAACCGGCGAGCTTAAAGCTGCGCGCCGCCGACTCGAGAACTTTCTCGAAGGCCTCCTCCGGGACGGTAATCGTGCCGGGAAACCGCATGTGTTCTGTCGGCGGATTGACGCCGCCCTCCGGCACATAGGCGATGACCGGTGCGACAAGAGCGTTGCCCAAAGAACGCGCGATCTTTTCCGAAAGCAAATGCACGCGGCGGTTATGCTTCCCCAGCGCCATGTGCCCGCCGTTCTGCTCAGTCCCGCCGATCGGGACGATGATCGTCGTCTTGCCCGATTTGACGAGGTCTCGAAGCTCGGTCCACGTCAGCTCTTCGAGAAACACCGAATCGGGGGCCTGGGCGAGCGCACTCGACCCCG
>DASQCY010000526.1:0-6491 GCA_035634495.1 Allostellaceae bacterium | reverse complement strand
AACGACCCGTGGGGCGATCTGGTCAACTACTTTCGCGATCTCACCGTCACTCAGGTCAAATATCGCTTGTTGGCGAATGCGGTCAACGAACTGGCCCGCGACCGCGCCGAGCTTCCCCAAACCAAGGTTCGTCAAACCGCTCGAGACGTGATGGAGCCGGCGCTACCCAAATAGCTGCAACAGACGACCGGAGTGCGCCATGATTGTCGGTGGCCTCGCGAACTGGAGCTGAAGGAGGGCAACACGAAAAGGGAAAACGGGTCAGAGTGAAATATCGCATGCGGGGTGCGGTCGGGTTGAGCACGTATCGAGATTCTGACGTAATATGCAGTCAAGCTCGATGTCAACCCGAAGGAGGAGTGATCGGGGTTCGATGCTGACCTATGCGACCGAGTATTGCGTGATTTTTGTGTTGCTTCTGGTTACCGCCTATATCGTTCCGGCGGGTTTGTTCCACTACTTGTGTTTTAGGCGCCGCAGTCCGGCGACCGAAGCCAGCCGGATCCAGAAGCGGCGGCCCAGACCGCAGGATATCCGGCGCGAGATTCGCCAGTCGGTCTCGGCTCTGCTGCTGTTCTCGGTTTATTGCTTGATCGTCTATCACGCGGCGCGGAACGGTGCGACGGCACTCTATTTCGGCTTCGGGGAGCACCCGTGGTGGTGGGCGGCGGCGGGGTTCGCCGCCACGGTGGTTCTGCATGACATTTATTTCTACACGACCCACCGGTTGATGCACCTCGCTCCGCTGTTCAAGGCGGTCCACGCCGGACACCACAGATCGATCACACCGACATCCTGGGCAATTCTGTCGTTCCAACCATTGGAAACCATTCCTCAGTTCGGTTTCTTCGCCCTGGTGATTTTCTTCGTGCCTCTACATCCGGCGACGTTGCTCGCCTATCTACTTTTCGACGGCATCGTCAACGCCGCTGGGCACTGCGGGCACGAATTCGTAGCGCAAACCTCGCAGAAGCATTGGCTGCTCAAATACCTCAACGCGGTGACCCACCACGACCTGCACCATACCCGCCTTCGCTACAATTTCGGCCAATATTTCAACATTTGGGACCGCCTCTTCGGCACCTTCTTGGACCGCCCGGTAGCGTGATCGGCCACGAGCCCGCCAGGAATATCGGGAATGTCGACAAAATCGGCTCAACGACCACCGGCGCAGCATGATTTCGATCATCATCCCGACCTTGAACGAGGCGAAGATTATCGAATCGACGTTGCAAACGCTGGCAGCGACGCTCACCCTGCCGCATGAGGTGATCGTCTCGGACGGGGGCAGTTCCGACCGGACGGTCGAATTGGCGGCCCGATATGCGAATGCCGTCGTCGTATTTTCGGGGGCAGGCCGTCAGACGATTGGCGACGGACGCAACGACGGTGCCAAGATTGCCGCCGGCGATTTTTTTGTCTTTCTTGATGCTGACTGCATTATCCCGGAGCCGGATCGGTTCTTTGCGCAGGCGCTCGCGCATTTTGAGAAAAACCCAAGGTTGGTCGGGCTGACCGCGTACCTGCGCGTGTTTCCGGCGGACGAGACGCTTGGCGACAAGCTCGTCGCGGGCATCGCCAACCTTGGCCTGCGGGTCGCCAATAACCTATTGAAACGAGGGGCTTCCATGGGTGAATTTCAGATGATCCGGCGGGAGGCGTTTGCCCGCCTGGACGGGTTCCGTGCGGATCTTATCGCGTTCGAAGACACCGACATGTTTCGCCGTCTTTCCCGGATCGGCCGAACGATGATCGCTCCCGAACTTCGTGTGCTGCACAGCGGCCGACGCGGCCATCAGGTCGGGTACCCGCAATTGCTCGCGACGTGGCTCGTCAACCTGGTCTTCATCGCGGTCCGCGACCGGACGTTCACCAAAGAATGGAAGCCGATTCGCTGATTCGCCTCCGGCGCGCCACCCGGGTGCGGCACGATTTCTCCTGAAGCGACAGGCGCGTTGAGGAAAAAGGGGGAAAAGGGGAAGGGGCAGTTCGCGGGCCGGGTTTTTTTCCTTCATGGTGCGCGCGCGGCGCGCTGCCGTCTCTCCCGTGGTGCGGATGAAGGTGCCGCGCAGCCAGGCGGGTGAGGGCGCCGCCGTGGTCGTTTTCATCGCTGATGGCGCGTCGCCGTACGCGGCGCTAGAGCCGCGATTTGATCTTTCGATGATATGCCGCTCCGCCTTCTCGGAGAATGCCGAGGGCAAATGATCTCGGCGAGAGTTCACCAACCGGTGTGAGAGCCCGATGGTTGACGATCGTCGGCGAGGGACATAATCGTTATCGTTGTAGAACAACCGGGCGGCCGGAGAACGGCGACGGCGTCCGACGCGGAGGAAACGATGCCTGGACAGACTTCCGACGACCTCTTGGCGCTGTTCGATGCGGCACCGCTGAACCGGCGCTATTGGGTGGCGTTCACCTTGCTGTCGGCGCTTTTCGTTCTCGAATTCTTCGATTTTCTGGTTGTCGGTTACCTGCTCGCGGTGCTGGCCCCACAGTGGCACCTGACCTACGGCCAGTCGGCGGTGATCCTCTATAGCGGCGGCGTCGGGGCGATCCTCGGTGCGCTCGTTTTTGGCGGATTGTCCGACGCGTGGGGGCGCAAGATCACAATGATCATCGGCACCTTTATCTGTGCCGTGAGCTCTGGGCTGATGGGTATCGTGCCGGCCGGCGCGTGGGAGGTCTTCGCTGTCCTGCGCTTCTTCATCGGGGTCGGGCTGACCGCCGGGGTGACGCCGTCTCTGGCGATCCAGGTCGAGCTGACGCCGACGCGTCACCGGACCTTGTTGACGAGCTTTTATCTGGTCTTCGCGTCGGCCGGCGGCTTTCTCGCTTCGGCGGTCTCCGCCGCGCTGATCGAGCCGATCGGCTGGCGCGGCGTTGCCATGCTCGGCATGGCGCCGGCAATCGTCGGGGTGCTGATCTGGTTCTACGTACCTGAATCGGTCCGCTGGCTTGCGGCGAAAGGCCGGTTCTCAGACGCACGCGCGGAAATCGCCAAGTATCTCGGCGCGCCGCTGCAATCGGTGCCGCTGCCGACCCAGGCGCCAACGGCTGAGCCGCGCGGGCGTCTCTCCGAGCTCTATCGCCGGCCGAGCTTGTTTTGGGAAACGGTCATCATCTGGGGCGGCTCGTCGGTCGCGGGCTATGGTGTGTATCTCTGGGGGCCGACGATCGTGGCGATGGTGCTCAGCGTCCCGGTCCCTCAGGCAGCCAAGTATTTTGTGTTCGTCACTCTCGGCGGGGTCACGGGTAAGATCATCGTCACGTTGCTGGCGCCGCTGACCGGCCGTCGCTGGCTGGGTGCGGTCTGGGGGTTCGGCGGTGTGGCCGCCCTCGCCGCCGCCGGCTATTACAGCAATCTGATTGTCGGTGGCTTGCCGGTAATGGTGCTCCTGCTGTGCGCCTCAACCTTCTTTATCGAGGGCGGTTTTGCCAATTTCGCGCCGTATACGGTAGAGCGCTATGGCGCGCGCCTCGGCGCGCGCGCCTCCGGTCTCGGGCAGGCGGCGAACGGTGTCGGCAAGATCCTGGGGCCGTTGAGCCTCGCGCTGATCGCCGGCAGCAGCAACGTCGTGTCGCCGCAAGCGACCTCCGACGCGGTATTGCCGGCCTACCTGTTCCTCGCCTTCGCCATGCTGCTGGTGGGACTGTCCTTTGTGTTTCTCGCGGTCGAGACGCATGGCAAGGCAATGGGGATCGGCGACGAGGAACCCGCGGCGCAGCCGAGCGCCATGGCGCTCGGCACCGAGGCGCGCTGAAGAGGGGCAGGGCCGGCGGTTATATGCCCCAATGAGCCGATGGCTCGTGGTCTGCGCGTGACTTCGAGACGCAAGTCTAAGGCCCGGGGAAGGCCATCGCACGTCACCACCATCCTCGCGGTCAGTGGGGTTGAAGCAGACCTTGTACGCGGGCGAACAGCGTCTGAGCGCCTAATGCCATCAGGGCGCCGTAGCTCTCTTGGCGGCTCGAATTCTCGGGCAGTTTAACTGGCTCTGGCGCGCGGGGACCCAGGGCTGTTCGAATCTGTTCCACGAGAGCCTGCCCGGTGGGCGGGGCGCGCCAGATGCGGGCGGTATTGTCCGCGGAGGCGGTGACGACCCGCTCACCTTTGGGGTCGAACGCGGCCGTTCCGACAATGCCTTCGTGTTGCAGGGGCTTGCCGATTGGCTCGCCGGTCTGTGCATCCCAGATGCGGGCGGTGTTCGATTTCGTGTCCGCAGTGGCGACCCGCTCGCCCGTGGGGTCGAACGCGGCTGCCCAGACCGTGTCGGCGGCGTGTTGCAGTGGTGGAACGAGAAACTCGTCGGCCGACCAGGTTTCCACTAGCTCCGTCCAAAGCGATGTCTGACTAAAGTCCGCGTTGTAATTAAATGGCAAAGCGAGCCCCTGCAGCGCCGCCGTCGCGGCTTCGAAGCGTCTCCCGCGCTCGGTCTCGAGCCCGGCGACAAAGGCCTGAGCACGCGCGGTCTGTTGCGCCGCCACCCGCGATCGCTCGTCTGCTTCAACCGAGGCACCGACCAGCCGGACGGCGAGTGCGGCGGTGGCGAGGAACAGCACGATAGCAACCGCCATTCCGATCAGCGTCCGCCGCACCACGCGCCGTGCTTGTTCTGCCTCGCGCTCCTGAGCCTCCTCCCGTTGCGCCAACGCCTCGGCTCTGTCGGCCTGCGCTGCTTCTATTTGTTCAAGCTGCTGGCGCTCGGCGTCTTGCCTTCTCGCCTCGGCTTCCTCGCTCGCCGAACAAATTCGTAGTGTAATGCAGTCGGCTCGGGGGCGTCCTTTGGCCGACGCACGGCCCACGCTTTGGCCTCGGCGATGCTGTCCCCGAAGAGAAGCCGAGACTCGGTGCGACCCGCGGAATCCCATTCGCTCGCGCGCTGCAATAATCGAGTGTGCTCGCGTAGCCAATCGAGGTCGGTGTCCAGCGCCGACACAAGGCGCGCAAGCCCCGTTCCGAAACCGGAGCCGGGCAACCGCGCCTCTGGATAAAAAAGATGTACTCGAGTGCGGAAAGTTGAGGCGGCACGGTTGCATCCCCGAGTGGCCGGCAGGGCACCGGAATGATGCGTTTGCCGAGGCGAGACGCCTCCTCAACCTCCCATTTGCACAGTTCCGAAGCCGCGGATGATGGCGACAGAACAAAGATGACTGTGTCTGCGTCGCGGATGAGCCCACCTAAGCGGGCTTTCCAGTTCTCGCCGCCGGAAATGCCCTGGCGGTCAATGGCGACGTCGTATTTGTGCGACTGGAGCGCTGCCTCGAGCTGATCGGCAAAATTGAGGTCATCGCGGCTGTACGACAGAAGGACCGTGAGCCGACCGGCTTCGGGCACCTCTTCGGGCATCTGCTCGTCCTACGCGAAAACTCGATATGTGCGTCCGGACGGATGAGTGCATGCTACTGCGAGCTTGGCAAGACATCAGCAATGGTCCGAAACGGGGTCACGGCGGTTCTTTCGGCGCCGAGACCTAGGAGCGGGCCTCCGGCCACTCGAACCTCTGGTTCCCGGGCGAGAGCAGGAAGGCTGGAATCGGGGCCGAGTCACACATGGCGCGAGCTTAGCGGCGCCGGAGCGGAGGCGCCAAGGAGCCGACCTCGCGGTTGCTTTCCTGGTTGCGACCGTTAGACAACATCATTCGACGCCAGCGCTCGATCGGAGGCACCGTCGTTCTTCTCCTTCTCCGAAGACGCCCATTGGAACGCTCAGCGGCAGGCTGTGGAGTTCGGGGTTGAGATCGGCGAGTACCGCGGCGTGGTCCGGCTCCCGCGGCGAGGCCGCTGGCTCGTTCCTTTTGGAGCAAGTAGGCTTCTTCCGCTTCGCGTGTTGGATGCCTTCGCTAGGCTTGAAGCGCGGAGCCCGAACTGGGAGATCCTTCATGCATATCCGCCGAATTACGATTGCGGCCGCGTTCGGCGTCGGGCTTGCCGCTCTACCACTCTCGACCGCCAAGGCTCAATACTATCCCCCTTGCTCTCCGTTCCCACTTGAGTGGCCGTTCTGCGTGGTAGGCGCTGTCCTCGGCACCGCCGCAATGATCGTCACCGCGCCGATCCGGGCGCTCACCGGTGCGCCGCCCTTCTACTACGGCGGCTATTACCCGCAACCCTATTACCCGCAACCCTATTACCCGCCGCCGGGCTATTACCCGCCGGGCTATCACACGCCATCGTACTATTACGGGCCGCGCTAGGCTTGGCGTCCAGGTTCGCAAGATGAGCCGGAGCCACGGGTCGGATTGGGCCTGCACCGGGCACCCTGAAAGCGGGAAGCATTGCATGCCCGTGCAGCGCCCAAAAGAAGAACCCCGGCGAGGGAGAGGACGCCGGGGCTCAGGAGCAGGCGATTGCGGATGGGAGGAGCGTATCCGGTCGCCCTTGCGAATGGAACAGCAGTGCTGCTCCGTTTCGCTCATTAGCATCTTCCTTTGGTGAGGAAGTGTGAGCTACTTCACATTGAACTTGCATTCCCCGGATGGCGCGGCGAATTT
>DASQCY010000525.1:0-1695 GCA_035634495.1 Allostellaceae bacterium | reverse complement strand
TCCAGTCAGTCGGATCACCCGTATCAGGCCGATCTCGTGCGGATCATTCATGCGGACGCCAATCCGGCCGGGCCGGGCATGAAGCTCGAGGATGTGCCGGCGGCTTTTGCCGGCATCTACCCGTCCCGCTTCCAGCCGGTTCATCTGGGATCATGCGGCGTGGTCACGCCCGCCGAGCCGGTCGGGTTACCCGATCCCTGCACGATCGTCGTTCGGGTGCAGCCCTGGCTGCTCGACGGTAGGCCGCAAACTGTCTTAGCAATGGAGCATGGACTAGCCCTCTCCGTCGCTCGCGAGGGTGCCCGTCTAGGGCTGGGCAGTCGCTGGGTCCAGGTCGAAGCCCCGATGCTCAAGGGGCGTTGGTACGAGCTGCGCGTGATTGCCGCCTCCGGGCGGCTGCGGCTGCATCAGACTCCTTTGCAACGCAGTTGGGGTGTGACCGATTCCGGTTCTGCCGAGCTGCCGGGTAGCCTTGGCGCAATAGGGAAGCTGACGTTTGGAGCCACACTGACAGTGCAGCCGGGACCACACGAGAACCCGTACTGCGCCTTCTTCAACGGTCGGGTAGAAGACCCCGCGATCCTCCACGGCGTGCACGAGGGCACCGCTCCAATCGAGCCCGGCGAGGCCGAATATCTGGGGTGGTGGGACTTCAGCGCGGAGATCCCGACCGATGGGATTACCGACCGCGGGCCGCACGGCTTACATGGCCATTTGCGCAACCTGCCTACACGCGCGGTGCGCGGCTCGCGTTGGACCGGCGAAGAGACCAGCTGGCGGCATAAGCCGCGCGACTACGCCGCCATCCATTTTCATGAAGACGATCTCTACGATTGCGGCTGGGAGACCGACTTCGTCTTCGATATTCCCGCCGGACTGGCCTCCGGGGTTTACGGCATCCGCCTGCGCTGTGACGACATCGAGGACATCGTGCCGGTCTATGTGCTGCCACCGGCGGGCGCCGCGACTGCGCCGATCGTCTTTCTGGCATCGACCTTCACCTACCAGATCTATGGCAACCATCAGCGCGACAATGTCGACGACGCCTTTCGCGCGCGTCAGGCCGAGTGGCGTGCCTATCCGTGGAATGCCGCCCAGCACCCCGAATATGGTGCTTCGACCTACAACAAGCATCCCGACGGCAGCGGCATCTGCTATTCGAGCCAGCGCCGGCCCTTGCTGACGATGCGGCCCGGATACATGACGTTCTTCGACGCCCGCGGTTCGGGGGTGCGACATTTTCCCGCCGACACACATCTGATCGATTGGCTCACGGTGAAGGGCTTTGCATTCGACGTGATGACCGACCACGACCTCGACCGCGAGGGATCAGTGTTGCTGCAGCCCTACCGCGCGGTGGTGACCGGATCACATCCCGAGTATCACACGCCGAAGACCCTCGACGCATTGCAGGACTATGTCGATGGCGGCGGGCGCCTCGCCTATCTCGGCGGCAACGGGTTCTATTGGCGCATCGCCACGAGCCCAGCGATCCCGGACGTGCTCGAAATCCGCCGTGCCGAGGGCGGCATCCGCGCTTGGGCGGCCGAGCCCGGCGAATATTTCCACGCGCTCGATGGCGGGTATGGCGGTCTATGGCGTCGCAATGGCCGGCCGCCGCAGATGCTGTGCGGGGTCGGCTTCTCCGCTCAGGGGCTATTCGAGGGATCGTATTACCGCCGCATGCCGGGCGCG
>DASQCY010000524.1:0-4060 GCA_035634495.1 Allostellaceae bacterium | reverse complement strand
TTTTTTCCCCTGTGTGAGCACTCTGGGCATCCGTCCTCGACCACAATTGCCGTCATGAGCCGGCACCGTGCTCGCCCGCGCGATCGGCACTGCCGCGGGCAGAGCTTGACCTCGGCGAGGTGTGCCGGGAGGATGGCGGGGAAAGGGTTGAACGGCAAATAGGGTTCCTCTGTGTCATCATCGGGCGACGGCTCCGACGCGCCGCACCTCGCGAAGAGCGCTGCGAATTTCACGGCGCTGACGCCGCTCGTCTTTCTGCGGCACGCGGCTGCTGTCTACCCCGACAAGCTCGCCGTCATCGATGGCGCCGCCCGCTTTACCTACCGCGAGCTCTATAGCCGCTGCCGCCGGCTCGCCGATGCGTTGCGCCTGCGCGGGATCGGGCCGGGGGACACCGTCGCCGTCATGGCGCCGAACGTGCCGGCATTGCTCGAGGCGCATTACGGCGTGCCGATGGCGGGTGCGGTCCTGAATGCACTGAATTACCGGCTCGATGCTCGTTCGATCGCCTTCATCCTGGGGCACGGCCAGGCGAAGCTCTTGATTGCCGACCGCGAATTTGCGCCGATCGTCAGAGCGGCACTCGAAGAGTTCGGCAGTCCGATGCCGCTGGTCGAGATCGATGACATTGCGGGCGGCGCTTCGCTCGGCGGCATCGAATACGAGGCCTTTCTCGGCGAAGGCGATCCCGAGGCGCAATGGGCGGTGCCGCGCGACGAATGGGAGCCGATCGCGCTCAACTACACCTCGGGCACCACGGGCAACCCGAAGGGTGTGGTCTATCACCACCGCGGCACCTTTCTGAACGCGCTCGGCAACGCGATTACCCTCGGGCTCGATCGCCACTCGGTCTATCTGTGGACCCTGCCGATGTTCCACTGCAACGGCTGGACCCACACCTGGGCGGTGACCGCAGTCGCCGGGACCCACGTCTGCCTGCGCCATGTCGATCCAGCGCCGATCTTTGCGGCGATCGCCGAGCACCGGGTCACCCATCTTTGCGGCGCACCAATCGTCCTGAACCTGCTGGTGCACGCGCCGGAACGGGTCAAGCGCCGCTTCGACCACCGGGTCGAGGTCGCGACCGGGGGTGCCGCCCCGCCGTCGGCGGTGATCGAGGCGATGGAGCGGATGGGCTTTCGGGTCACGCACCTCTATGGGCTGACCGAAAGTACCGGGCCCTCGACGGTTTGCGCGTGGCAGGAAGAGTGGGCCGCGCTGCCGATCGCAGAACGTTCAGCCCGGATGGCGCGGCAGGGGGTTGCCTACCCGACCCTCGACCACCAGCGCGTTGTCGATCCCCAAACGATGGCCGATGTCCCGGCGGACGGTAGGACTTTGGGCGAGCTGGTCCTGCGCAGCAATACCTTGATGAAGGGCTATCTGAAGAACCCGGCGGCGACCGCGGCGGCCTTCGAGCACGGGTGGTTTCATACCGGCGATCTCGCGGTTTGTCATTCCGACGGCTATGTCGAGATTAAGGACCGGTCGAAGGACATCATCATTTCGGGCGGCGAAAACATCTCCTCGCTCGAGGTAGAGGAGGCCCTCTATCGCCACCCGGAGGTGATGGAAGCGGCGGTCGTCGCCAAGACCGACCCGGTCTGGGGCGAGACGCCTTGCGCCTTCGTCACCCTCAAACCGGAGAGCGGCCGCGTCTCGGCCGAGGACATCGTCGTCTGGTGCCGCGCCAACCTCGCGCATTACAAGGTGCCGCGAGCTGTGGTCTTCGGACCGCTGCCGAAAACCTCGACCGGAAAGATCCAGAAATTCGAGCTGCGCGAGCGCGCCAAGGAAATCGCCCAAAGGAAGGCTGACTCGTGACCCGATTGCCGAGCTTCGACCTCGCGGGCGAGGTGGCGCTGGTGACCGGCGCTTCGAGCGGGATCGGCCGCCACCTCGCCGAGCTGCTCGCCGTCGCCGGCGCCAAGGTGGCGCTCGCCGCGCGGCGGGTCGATCGCCTCGCCGAGGCCGCCCGCGAGATCGAGGCGGCGGGCGGAGAGTGCCTGCCGATCAGCCTAGACGTGACCCGATCCGACAGTGTTGTCGCGACTGTCGCCAAGGCCGAGACCGAGCTCGGGCCATTGACGATCCTCGTCAACAACGCCGGCGTCGTTGTCTCGAAGCCGCTGTTCGAGCACACCGAGGCCGATTGGGACCACGTGGTCGACACGAACCTCAAGGGCGCCTGGCTCGTAGCGCGTGAATTCGCTCATCACCTGGTCGGCCTGAGGCGCCCGGGCCGCATCATCAACATCTCGTCGGTGCTCGGTCTGCGCACAATAGGCCGGGTGCCGGCCTATTGCGCCGCCAAGGCCGGGCTGACCCACCTGACGCAGGTGTTGGCGATGGAATTGGCGCGGTACGGCATTCTCGTCAACGCGCTGGCGCCGGGCTATGTCGAGACCGATTTCAACCGCGCCTTCTTCCAGACCGAGGCCGGCAAGGCGCTGATCTCTCGCATACCGTTGAAGCGCCTTGGGCAGACCGAGGATCTCGACGGCGCGATGCTGCTGCTGGCGTCGCCGGCTGGCGCGTACCTGACCGGCGCGGTGATCGCGGTCGATGGAGGGCACGGCGTCGCTGCGATCTGAACTGCGCCGGGCGGCATTGTCCCGGTTTCTCGCCACGGCGAGCGCTGCCAGGACGGTGGAGATTACCGGCCTGAGCCCGCTCCGAGGCGGGGCGCTCCAGGAGAATTGGGGGCTCGACGCGCGCTTCTGCGGCGGCGCGCTCGACGGCGAACAGCGGCTCGTGTTGCGCACGTCCGCCGCGACAGGCGTTGCGGCGAGCCTGACGCGCCACCAGGAATTCGCCGTGCAGAAGGCGGTCTTCGCCGCGGGCGTGCAGGTTCCCGAACCGCTCTTTGCCAGCGAGGATGCCGCTGTCTGGGGCAAGCCGTTCTTCATCATGCGGCGGGTCGATGGGATCGCCGCACCCGACCGGATCACCGGCGATCCGACGCTGGATCCGGCACTCCCCGCGATCGCCGAGCGGCTCGGCCGCGAACTCGCCTGCATCCACACGATCCAGCCGCCGCGGCCGGACCTGGCCTTCCTGACGCCCTATGCCGACACCGGACCGATCCAGCAGATCGCCCGGTTTCGCGCCTATCTCGACTGTCATCCCACACCGCGGCCGGTACTCGAATGGGGTATGCGCTGGCTCGAGACGCACATCCCTCCGCCGGCCGCACCGGTGCTCTGCCATCACGATTTCCGCACCGGCAACTACCTTTTGAATGGTACGGCGTTGACCGCGATTCTCGATTGGGAATTCGCCGGCTGGGGCGATCCGCACGAGGATATCGGTTGGTTTTGCTGCAAGGGTTGGCGCTTTGCGCGGCTCGACCGGGAGGCTGGTGGGATTGCCGACCGCACCCCGTTTTACCGCGGCTATCACAGAGTAGCCGGCGGGTCGATTGACCCGCGCCGGGTCCGTTTTTGGGAGGTGTTGGCGAGCGTGCGGTGGGCGGTGATTGCCCTTGAGCAAACCGACCGCTACATGATCGGTGGTGAGCGCGGCCTCGATCTTGCATTGACCGGGCGGCGCGCGACCGAGTGCGAGCTCGAGATTCTGATGCTGCTCGACGCTGGGCGCGAGCCAGGCTTGCGCCCTTCCTACAGGCGAAGCTCCGCTTCGCCGATAGGGAGGCCGATTTCGCCGATGCGTGATTTGCCGAGCGGTGCCGTACTCCTCGCCCTCGCCCGCGACGTGCTAATGGGAGAGCTGATACCGTTGTTGCCCGAGGAATGCCGCCCGGATGCACTGCTCGTCGCCAAGTGCATGGCGATCGCGGCGCGCGAGGCCGAAGCTCCGGCTGAGGAGGGGCGAGCAATCCTTCGCGAAATCGAGCTATTGTGCGGGCAAGGGGTGGACGCCTTGCGCCGGTTTGCATACGACCTCCGCATCGGTGCATTCGAGAGCTCGGAGCCGCACGACCGAGCCGCTCGCGCCGTCTTGTGGCGGCTGACCGTCGCCAAGCTGCGTCAGTCCAATCCGGAATTCTTGGCCGCCAACGGCTTCGATTAGCCGGGCGGCGTGGTCGGGAGAGCAAAAC
>DASQCY010000523.1:0-4283 GCA_035634495.1 Allostellaceae bacterium | reverse complement strand
GCAGGTCCTGTCGGTCACCAATTACAGCCGCGACTGGTCGGTGGTGAAATTCAACCTTCACCTCGAGCCGAGCGCCGACATCGAGACGGTGCGCAAGACCATCAAACGGGTGGGCGAGGAACTGCTCGACGACCCCGACATTGGCGCCGAGTTCATGCAGCCGCTCAAGATGCAGGGCGTCGTCGACGTATTGCAGACCGCACTCGTCGTCCGCTGCAAATTCACCGCCACGCCGTCACGTCCGACCTATCTGCAGCGTCAGGCGTTGCGTCGGCTGATTGACGCCTTCGCCGCCAGCCAAATCCGGTTTGCCGCGCCTAATGTCACTGTGCAGCTGACGAGCGCAGCGGCCGGTTGATCGGTACTCCCGGCCCGCCCCTTTCATTCCCAGCGTTTTCCGCTAGGCTGGTGGTCGATCCATCGGGAAGGAGGCGGGCATGACAGATATCGCGCCCCTGGAACGTGCTGCGCTTTCGCCCGGTATCGATTCCCGCTTCGTGCGGAATATCAATGGCCTGGACATGCACTTGCTGGAGGCAGGCGACGGGTCGCCGGGCCAGCCTTTGGTCCTGCTCCTCCACGGCTTTCCGGAGCTCGCCTATTCCTGGAGAAATGTGATGTTGCCGCTCGCCGCGGCCGGGTTTCATGTAGTGGCGCCTGATCAGCGGGGCTACGGCCGTACCATCGGCTGGGATTCCGATTACGATGGCGATCTCGCCTCCTTCAGGATTCTGAACGCGGTTAGGGATGCCCTTGGTCTCGTTTCGGCTCTTGGGTATCACGACGTCGCGTTGGTCGCGGGGCACGATTTCGGAGCGGCGGTTGCGGCGTGGTGCGCGCTCGTCCGACCCGATGTGTTCCATTCCGTTGCGCTGATGAGCGCGCCGTTCGCCGGGCCACCGCCACTGCCGTTCGACACCGCAAACAGTCCGCAGCAGCAGAATACCCCAGCTCCCAATATCCATCAGGAGTTGGCGAAGCTGGATCGGCCGCGCAAGCACTATCAGCGGTATTACTCGACCCGGCCGGCCAATGCCGACATGCATGACTGCGCGCAAGGTGTCCACGCCTTTTTGCGCGGCTATTTTCACTACAAGAGCGCAGATTGGACCGACAACAAACCATACCCGTTGAAGTCCTGGACCGCGGGCGAGCTGGCCCAGATGCCGACCTACTACATTATGGACTTGGACAAGAACATGGCGGAAACCGTAGCGGCCGAGATGCCTTCGGCCGCCCAAATCGCAACATGCCGCTGGCTGCCGGAGAGCGAGCTCGCGGTCTACAGCGCCGAGTACGAACGGACCGGGTTCCAGGGTGGACTGCAGTGGTACCGGAGCCGGACGGAAGGCCGATCCGACAGCGAACTGCAATTGTTCTCCGGCCGAACCATTGACGTGCCCTCGATATTCATAGCGGGAAAAAGCGATTGGGGGACCTACCAGCGTCCCGGCAATTTCGAGCGGATGCAAGAGAGTGCGTGCAGGCGGATTCTGGGTTGCCATCTGATCGATGGTGCCGGCCATTGGGTGCAGCAGGAGCAGCCGGAGCGGGTGAGCGCGCTGTTGATCGAGTTTCTGCAACTGCAGTGAGAGGCAGGAGGAGACGATGAAAGCGGTGCTGTTGACGAAACATGGCGGACCGGAGGTGCTGCGCCTGGGCGAAGCGCCCGACCCGAAGGCTGGACCGGGCGAGGTGGTGGTCGATATTCATGCGGCCAGCATCAATGCGGCCGACTACAAGGTGCGATTGGGCGGTCCCGGCCATAATCTCAAGCTCCCGCACATTCTGGGCCGCGACTTCTCCGGCGTTGTCAGCGCGCTCGGCCCGGGCGTCGCCGATTTCGCCGTGGATGACGCGGTGTTCGGAGTGACCGATCAGGGGATCGAGGGATGCTACGCCGAAAAAATCGCAATCAAGGCCGGGATCATCGCCAAGAAGCCCGATCGGCTCGGCCATGCCGAGGCGGCCGCTCTGGGACTAACGAGCCTGACCGCGCTGTGGGCCGTCGAGGATACGGCTAAGCTCAAACCCGGCGAAACCATCCTGATCCAAGGCGGCGCCGGAGGCGTTGCCGGCTTTGCGATCCAGCTCGCCAAGCACCTCGGCGCCACGGTGGTCACGACCGCCAGCGCCCGCAATCACGACTACGTCCGCAGCCTCGGGGCGGACCGCGCGATCGACTACAACACACAGGATTTCGCTGCTGCGGTGCACGACTGCGACGTGGTGTTCGACACGGTCGGCGGCGAGGTCCAGGTGCGATCTTATGCCGTGCTGAAACCCGGCGGGCGGCTGGTCTGGATTGCGGCGGCGCCTGTGGGATTTCAACCGACCCGCAAGGATGTCCAAGTCCTGCGCCCGAACGTCAAGCGCGACCGCGCGCATCTCGAACGAATGCTGGCGCTCTACGGTGCCGGTGCGGTCTGGCCGCCGGCGATCACGCGCTACAAGCTCGCCGACGCCGCCGAGGCGCATCGGGTCAGCGAGGGGCGCCACTTGCAGGGCAAGCTGGTGCTGATGGTCCGCTGATCTGCGGATCGTCATATTTCAACGAAAGGAGAAACCAATGGCAGACAACCGGCAGATGATCATCGATCTCGACAAGAAACGCATGACTGCGATGGCGCAAAAGGATATCGCCACGTTGAATGGGTTGCTGGGCGACGACCTCGTCTACACCCACTCTAACGCGCGGCTCGACACCAAACAGAGCCTGATCGGGAACATGGAATCCGGGGCCACGGTTTACACCGCAGTCGAGCCTTCTGATGTGAACGCGCAAGACCTCGGCGACACGGTGGTGCTGACCGGATCCTGCCGCATCAGCGTCATGTCGGGCGGCCGCCCCAACAGCTTCGGCGTCCGGTTCACCGACGTTTACGCCAATAAAGGCGGGCGCTGGCAGATGGTGGCCTGGCAGTCCACGCGCCTTCCGGAATAATCCGCCCAGAGGCGGTGCGGCTACAGCAGATCCGCCACCGCCTCCCGATAGCGGGTGATCGCCGTCAAGTGCTCGGCGGCATTGCGGCTGGCGATCCGCTTGTGGTGTCCGGCGACATAGGTGGCGTGGGCCGTGACATGGCTGACCCCGGCCTTTCTCCAGAACATTTCGCGCCGCCGATCTTCTGGTGCGCCGGAGTCCGGGGAGACCCAAACCTCGAGCCCCCATCGCTGACGGGTCTCGCCAGACCTCGCGCGTCAATGCCCGTAGTTTGGCAAACGTCGCGACGGCGGCCTCACCCGCGGGATAGACGAACGGCATGTAGCCGTCGCCATATTTTGCGCAGCGCTGGAAGGTCGCTTCGGCGTGCCCGCCATACCAGATCGGCACGCGCCCCGAGGCCGGACGCGGGTTGATGCTGGCATTGTCGATCCGGTGAAATTCTCCGGCGAAGCGAACATGGGGCCCGGCCCACAGGGCCTGCATCACCTTCACCTGCGCCGCCGAGCGCTTGCCGCGGTTGCGCAGGTTCTCGTTGAGGCCGACGAACTCGACCTCGTTCCAGCCGACGCCGATCCGGAGCTGGAACCGACCACCCGACAACTGTTCGAGTGAGGCCGCTTGCTTCGCCACTAGGATAGTCCGTCGCTGTGCCAAGATCAAGACACCCACGGCAAAGCCGATCTGTTGGGTGCAGCCGGACAAAAAGCCGAACAGCACGAACGGATCGTGACAGGCGTTTGCGGTGGTGCCGACGCGGCGACCGCTGTGATCGGCGCTGGGATTGACCCCGAGCACGTGGTCGGGTGGCACCAGGTGGGCGTAGCCGAGGGCTTCTGCCGTGCGCATAGTCGCGCAGTGCCGCGGGACCGGTGCCGATATCGGCCACCGGTAACGAGCATCCGAGTTGCATGTCTGATCTCCTTTCACGGATATCTGAGACAGCACTCGAAATGCCCAAATTGTGTCGCTTGGCAAACCTGACGAACACCGAGGTGCCGGGAACGAAGGCCTGGCCGGGGGAAGACGCAGGCCTCGCTGTACCGGGCAGCCGATCGGCTAGCTTTCGTTCGACAACGTCAGGCCGGCCTCCCAAAGCGAACGATAGCGAGCGGCAAGTTTTGCGCGCCGAACTCGGTCGCGTTCGATTGCGTGTTCTTCCAATGCAGCCCGGTCGGCCGCGGCGACCAGGCCTTGCGTCGGCAGAACGCAAGCGGTCGGGCAGCGTGTAACTCCTCTCGTTCGGATAAATTCGGCGACCGCTGCTTCGGGGTCGTCGCTTGGAGCGTTCCGTTGCGTGCCGATTTGAATTTGCGAGGGCCAATGTAACATATCGGGG
>DASQCY010000522.1:0-2442 GCA_035634495.1 Allostellaceae bacterium | reverse complement strand
TCGATTATCGGCAGCACGCTTTCCCGCATCGCGTCGAGCGGGGTGTCCCGGTGGACGCCGTCCCAATATTCGTATTCCTTTTTGGAGAACAGGTACTTGGCGTTCGGAAAGGTGGGCACCCAGCGGCCGTTTTCGAGCCGCGTATTCCAGCCGACATGGTCGCCGTGCAGATGCGTGCACATGACGAAGTCGATGTCGTCGACGCCGACGCCGGCCGCCTTCAGCGCCTGCATCCAGTTGCCGTCGGTCTTCTTGTGCCAGGTCGGGCGTAGCGGAAAGGTCTTGTCGTTGCCGATGCAGGCGTCGACGAGGATCGTGTGGTGCGGCGTCTTCAAGACATAGGATTGGAAGCAGAGCACGGCTTTGTCGCCTACCGGGTCGAGCGCGGCGGGCTCCAGCCACGACCGGTTCTCGTCCAGGAGTTCACGGCTCAGGCTCGGCAGAAACTCCAAGATCGGCGTAAAGCCGGCCTCTTGATCGACGATCCGATGGATCGTCATGTCTTTGATACCAAAGCTCGTGTGCATCGTCTCGGCCCTCATCAAAGATGGTCCTATTATCCTCGACTGCGATGGTAGCTCTCGATTCGCCGCGCGACAAACGTATTGGGTCATCGCAGTCCCCGCCACACCTGGGCAGGGGGCTGATCCTCGCTGCCCCGGCCTCGGGAAGCGGCAAGACCGTGGTGACAGCCGGCCTCCTACGGCATCTCCGAGGTTGTGGCATTAGCGTTGCCGCTGCCAAGGCGGGACCCGATTTCATCGATCCGACCTTTCACGCGGTGGCAAGCGGCAGACCTTGCCTCAACCTCGATGTCTGGGCGATGCAGCGAACGACCCTTGCGGGGCTTGTCGCTGGGCTCGAGGCCACTGGTGATCTGATCTTGTGCGAAGGTGTCATGGGCTTGTTCGACGGGACCGGAGCGGAGGGCGAGACCGGTTCCACCGCAGAGCTCGCAGATCTTACCGGCTGGCCGGTCGTGCTGATCGTCGATGCGCACGGCCAAGCGGCTTCAGTCGCCGCGTTGTTGCGCGGGTTTGCCAGCCACGAGCCGGCCGTGCCGATTGTTGGCGTGATTTTCAACCGGGTCGCGAGCGCGCGCCATCGCGCGGTGCTCGAAGGGGCCGTGGCGCGCCACCTGCCTGATCTCGCCTGTCTCGGTGCCCTGCCCTCGGATCCCGCGCTTATCCTTCCCTCGCGTCATCTCGGCCTAGTGCCCGCAGGCGAGGCCGCAGATGCCGAGCGGGTGATCGATCGCACCGCCGCGTTGATCGGAGCCAATTTTGATGTGGCTCGGCTGCTAGGGCTGGCCCAATCCTCAAGGCTTGATGGCGCCCCGGGAACCCCGACCATCCCACCCTTGGGGCGGCGCATCGCCGTGGCGCGCGACGACGCGTTCCGTTTCGCCTATCCGGCGCTGCTCGAAGGGTGGCGGCGAGAGGGGGCCGAGCTCGGTTTTTTCTCACCCCTCGCGAATGAACCGCCCGAGGCCGCTGCCGATGCCGTCTATTTACCGGGCGGTTATCCGGAGCTTTGGGCGGGTCGACTTGCCGCCGCCGACGCTTTTGCCGCAGGCCTGCGCCGCGCCGCTGCCGAGGGAAAACCGATGTATGGCGAATGCGGCGGCTATATGGTGCTCGGCGAATATTTGATCGACGCCGAGGGGAGCAGACAGCGAATGGCGGGGCTGCTGCCGCTGGCGACGAGCTTTGCCGACCGAGGGCTTCATCTCGGCTATCGCTGCGCAACCCTGCTCGCCGGCGGGCCGCTCGGGGCGGCTGGCAGCAACTTTCGCGGGCACGAATTTCATTATGCGACCGTCGTCTCTCTCGGCGCGGCTGAACCGCTGCTGTCGGTAACCGATGCGGCAGGGGGAGATCTGGGAGCGTGCGGTTTACGACAAGGCTCCGTGTTCGGCTCCTTCATCCATCTCGTCGATCAAGCTTGCGCGTAGATAATTCAGTCGAGCCTGACCTGGATCTCGTCGCCGACAACCCGCACCTGGTAGGTCTTCAAATCCTCAGTCGCCGGCGGATCGAGCACCTTGCCGGTGCGAATGTCAAAACGCGCGGCATGCAATGGGCACTCGATCACCTCACCGTCGAGCCAGCCGTCGGACAGGCAGGCATAGGCGTGAGTGCAAATATTGTCCGTTGCAAAGATTCCGTCATCGGCGGCGTAGAGCGCGATCGAGCGGCCCGCAACCTCGACGCCGAGAACCTCACCTGCCGCCAAATCGCTACGCCCGGCAGCACGCGTCCAGCCCGTATCGTCCCCGTTCATCGGCCCGCGGATTCTTTAGGGACGAGCGACGATCCGCGGCGGGCGCGAGAGGAAGGCCGGGAGATGATCGCCAAAACCGACGACTTTGGGACCTTCACGCTCCTGCCGCCCCGCTCGATGAACGTCGGCCGCACCTGGAAACGAAGTCACCTTCGACCC
>DASQCY010000521.1:0-15976 GCA_035634495.1 Allostellaceae bacterium | reverse complement strand
GCGGTTCATCGGACCGCTGCCGGCGACGGCTTGGTTGCCGCTTGCTTTCTTCATTTTCCCCTCCAGCTTTAGCGCCAGCATTTTCCTGATCGCACTCGCCACCGGGTTCCCGGTCACGGTGCTCACCTGGTCGGGTGTCGCAGGCGTAAACAGCGCATATTACGACATCGCGCGGACATTGGGCGCAAGCCAGCGCTTCCTGGTGCTCAAGGTTGCCATTCCGGCGGCAATGCCGCATGTCTTTGTCGGCCTGTTTATGGGCCTCGGCACCTCGTTTGCTGTCCTGGTCGTCGCCGAAATGCTGGGCGTGAAGGCGGGCCTCGGCTGGTACCTGCAATGGGCGCAGGGTTGGGCCGCCTACGCCAACATGTATGCCGCGCTGTTGATCATGGCCCTTTTATGCTCCGGGCTGATCACGGTGCTGTTCCGCCTGCGCGACCGGCTGCTGTCCTGGCAGAAGGGTTTGGTGCGGTGGTAGTCGCTGCCGCGTCGGACAGGACGCATCCGGTAAACAACAGTCCGGTCCGCGGGACAACACTTACGATCCGTGAGGTGAGCCATCGTTTCGACCTGGAGGGGCAACCACTGCCGGTACTAGACCGGATCAGCTTGCGCATCGGCCGCGGCGAGTTCGTCGCTCTCCTGGGGCCGAGTGGGTGCGGCAAGTCGACTTTGTTGCGGCTGGTCGCGGGGCTCGACTCTCCGAGCGCCGGCGGTCTCTTCGTAGAGGGCAAGGCGATCGAAGGCCCCGATCCCTCGCGCATCGTCGTCTTTCAGGACCCCACGCTTTATCCGTGGCGGACGGTTTGGGGCAACGTTGCGCTCGGACTGGAGGCACGCGGGCTGTTGCGCGCCCATCGCGAGCGCATCGAGGACGCTTTGCGCCTGGTCGGGCTCAGCGGGTTCGCCAATGCTTATCCGCGCCAGCTTTCCGGCGGCATGTCGCAACGCACGGCTTTGGCGCGCGCACTGGTCAACGATCCGAATCTGCTGATTCTCGACGAACCTTTGGGCCAGCTCGACTCGCTGACGCGGATCACCATGCAGGGCGAGCTCGTCTCGCTATGGCAGCGGGCGGGCTTCACCGCGCTCTTGGTGACCCACGATGTCGAAGAGGCGCTGTTCCTCGCCGGCCGGGTCATTGTGTTGAGCGAGCGCCCCGCGCACATCAAGGCCGAGATCGTCAATACAAGGCCGTATCCCCGCCATCGCGGCGATCCGCATTTGGCCGAGCTTCGACATGAAGTGCTCGCCCGTCTCGGTCTCGATGCCACTTGGTGAAGATCGGTCGAGGGTGCAGAGCCGCGCTCTTCCGCACCCAGCCCCAAGATCTCTGGACGATGCGCGCATCGCCACGAAACCGCGCGAGCCGGTTGCCGCCTGTTCAGATTGATGGTCAGGGGCTCGTCGCTTTGGTGAGACGGAGCCGCGCATTTCAGCGCCTTGGCATCGCCGCGCGCCCGGAAGAGTGTCGGCTCAAAGGGCGTCGATGACGCGTTTCAAATCGAGCTGTGCGCCTAGAAATAGCGCGGCAGATTTTATAGAAGGTTGGGTCTGAGATTTTGCCGCTGTCTGAACGTCTGAATTAACAACGTCTCGTGGGGATGGCTTGACGTTCCAATCACTCTCCCGTAAGAAGTTTTCGGAATCCTTTGAATAGGATACTAGAGAAGGCTTAAGCTGCAAGCCGTTCAGCGGGCAGAGAACGTCATTGAGCCAGAATTCTTCGCTGCACGAAAACTATCGTGATGAGGAGCCGACCGTAGCTGGCAGCGACCGAGCGTTCGGCTGCACCGTCGGTAGCATCTTGATGCTGATCGGTGCAACAAAAGCGCTCGTGTCAGGAGCAATCTCTGCGGTTGTATGCTTGATCTTTGTCTCGGGTTCTTTACTGTTGTTGCTTGGGATTGCTGCGCCCTCGCGGTTGTCTACGCTCAACAGGGTCTGGTTAAAAGTAGGCACCGTGATTGCGAAAGTGGTGAATCCGGTCATCTTGGCGCTACTTTTCTTTCTAGTGGTCACCCCGATGGCGTTTTTTATGCGAATAGTTGGCAAACGGCCATTGCGCCTCGTCGCCGATCGAACGGCAGCCACTTACTGGATCGAGCGCGAGCCGCCGGCGGGTGGGGCATCGACTATGAGGCGGCAGTTCTGAGGGGAATTCAGATGGGCAGCTTTATAGTCGAGTTTTGGTATTTCTTGCGCGCTCGCAAGAAATTTTGGCTCGCTCCGTTAATGATAACCATGGCGTTGTTCGGCGCGCTGCTGATAGCAAGCCAGGGCTCGGCGATCGCGCCGTTTATTTACACGTTGTTTTGATGAGAGGGGGCGCGCTGCATGCGCATTCTGGGGATCTCCGCCTTTTATCATGACAGTGCCGCGGCGCTGGTCGAGGACGGCTATATTATTGCCGCGGCGCAGGAAGAGCGCTTTACCCGAAAAAAACAGGATGCGCGCTACCCGGAGAATGCGATTCGCTATTGTCTCGAGGAGGGCGCCCTGTGCCTCGACGAGCTTGACTATATCGTGTTCTACGAGAAGCCGTTTCTGAAGTTCGAACGGTTGCTCGAGACCTATCTCGCCTTCGCGCCGCGCGGTTTTGCCTCGTTCCGCATGGCTTTGCCACTGTGGCTCAAGGAAAAATTGTTTCAGAAGGACTTGCTTGGCAAGCGGCTCAAGGCGCGGGCGCCGGGCTTCGACTGGCACCGCAAGCTGCTGTTCGCCGAGCATCACCGGAGCCATGCGGCTAGCGCCTTTTATCCTTCGCCCTTCGACGAGGCGTTGATCCTCACAATCGACGGTGTCGGAGAATGGGCCACCACGAGTGCGGGGATCGGCCGAAATCACGGCATTGAGATGCTGAAGGAAATCCAGTTTCCCCACTCACTTGGCTTGCTTTACGCGGCCTTCACCTATTACACCGGCTTCAAGGTGAATTCCGGCGAGTACAAGGTCATGGGGTTGGCGCCTTACGGCGAGCCGCGATATGCCAATGTTATCCTTGAGCATTTGATCGACCTCAAACCAGACGGTTCGTTTCGCCTCAATCAGGAATATTTCGATTACTGCGTTGGACTGCGGATGACCAACGGCCGCTTTGATCGTTTGTTCGGCGGGCCGCCGCGGGCCCCGAACGAATTGCTCGAGCAGCGTCACATGGATCTCGCTGCCTCGGTCCAAGCGGTGATCGAGGAGGCGATTGTGCGCATGGTTCGGAGCCTGGTTGCGGAAACCGGGCTGCGTAGGCTCTGCCTGGCTGGCGGTGTTGCGCTCAATTGTGTCGCCAACGGCAAGATATTGCGCGACGGGGTGATCGATGACCTTTGGGTTCAACCGGCCGCCGGGGATGCCGGCGGCGCGCTCGGCGCCGCACTCTCTGCCTATCATGAATTCCTCGATCAGCCGCGAAGAGTTGGCAACGTTCTTGATGGGATGCAGGGGGCCTTTCTCGGGCCCGCTTTCTCAAATGCTGAGATCGCGGACCGGTTCCGCAACGCTGGTGCGGTCTTCAAGATTGTGGAGGACGAGGCGGTAATAGAGCACACAGTCGACGCGCTGATCGAGGAGAAGGCTGTCGGCTGGTTCCAGGGGCGGATGGAGTTCGGTCCCCGCGCCCTCGGGGCCCGATCGATCCTCGGCGACCCGCGCTCGCCCCATATGCAGCGGCAGCTGAATCTAAAGGTCAAGTTTCGCGAGAGTTTCCGCCCTTTCGCGCCCTCCGTGTTACGGGAAGACGTGGCCGAGTGGTTCGAGATCGATAGCGACAGCCCTTACATGCTCGTCGTTGCCGACGTCCTTGAGGATCGGCGTCACCCTGTATCGGACGAAGACAAAAAGCTTTTTGGGATCGATAGACTCAACACCATCCGCTCGGAAATCCCGGCTGTTACTCATGTCGACATGTCGGCGCGGATCCAGACAGTTCACAAAGAGACGAACCCGCGCTATCACGCGCTACTCTCTGCCTTCAAGGAGCGCACTGGCTGCCCAGCTCTGGTGAACACGAGCTTCAATGTCAGGAGCGAGCCGATCGTCTGCACCCCGGAAGACGCGTTCCGCTGCTTTATGGGAACCGACATCGAACTCCTGGTTGCCGGCAATTGTGTCGCGCGCAAGGAAGATCAAGACCCTTCGCTTCGCGTCGACTACAGGGGCATGTTCGAGCCTGATTGATGCCATCACCGCGCCGGCGGGGATCGTGTCAACGGGTCAAGCCGGCCAAGGCATCGCGCACCAGCAGAGCGCGCGCCCGGTTCGCGACGCCGGTCGGATGTCCGTCGCCCGGAATCTGCAGCCCCTGTCCCCCGAAATCCTTTGGATCGAGCCGGGCATCGATAACGATAAGCCCTCCATCGCGCAAACGCCCCATGATTTGCGAATCGGTAACGCCGGCGCGGCGGGCATAGGCCTCGTCCGGCCAATAGAGGATCAGGGTCGGAACGCCGTATTTCTCGCGCGCGAGCTGCCCTGCGCGGACCAGGATGCCGACGAACAGATCGATGTCAGCCGATCTCGCTCCGCCGAACACCGGCTCGAAAAACACGCTGTATATCGCTGTGCGCGTCCACAGCCCTCGCAGCCGAACCGGCCAATGCTCGCGGCACGTGCCCTCGTAGTGGGGCATTCCGTCAACCATCACATACCGCGGCCCGTCCGCCACGAACTCGCTCAGGCAGGAGGACCGCTCGGCGTGCCACGGCGCGGTTAGAAATACGAACAGGCGCGGCTCGGTCAGCAGGTTTCGGAAGATGTCGGTTTCGAGCGCCCGCAGGAATTGCTGCGGCCCATAACCGGGGAAGGCGAGGTTGAGGACTTGCCACCGATGTCCGGTCGCATCCGCGAACGCTTGCGGCAACGTGTCGGCATCCGGCAAGCCCTGGCCGAACGTCATCGAATCGCCGAAGAACGCGGCGGTCCGACCCGTTGGCGCTGAGATCACCTGCCGGTTGCGGTGGGCATCGATCGTGTACTCGACGTCGTAGATGACGCTGCCTGAGCTTCCGTCGAGCTTGCGAGCACGATATACGCCGGGCGGCCCGGCGCCCCACCCGACAATCGAGCGAGGCACCGAATAACCGGGCGTGCTGGTTTCGATCGCCGGTGCCGACGCGACCAGGGCATAGGCCTCGGCGACGATCAGGCCAAGCCCAACTGATGCAACCACGATGAAGGCGTCGCGCAATCGACCTCCCACTACGGCCGCGACATAGACAACAACCGCAACGCCCAGAGACAACTCGTGAAACCGATTCCACGGGCTCCACGGCGATCTGCGCAGATACATGCCGGCGCCGACCAGAGCGAAGAGCGCGGTAATCTTGACGATTGTGCCGAGCGACGGCATGTGGCGCGGCAGCGGATGTCGATCGAGCGCCCGGCCGGTCGAGGATTCAGGCATCGCGGCACCGTCGCTCCAGACAAACTCGCACCCTGGCGAGCATAAGGAACGACCCCGGAGAATCGCAACGAGATCGAGCGCCTCGGAACCGTTGGCGTACCGCAGCCTCTACACGTCAAGGGCCGAGAGCACTGGAATGCCGCGTTAAGGCAGGGCCGAGGTTCCGGTTGGCACTCCTCCCCAATGGCCCATCATGAAGCGCGCTAACCGGTCGGCCAATCGAGAAGACCACGGCCGCATCACCCGTCGTCTTGGTGCAATTTTCTCTTAGCCTTCGGAGGCCCTGACAAAGCAGCGCACGACCGGATGCCCGTCGTAATGGCGCAAACAAGCGACGCCGCGTCCGGTCGGGTTGTCGGCGCGCTGCAGGATCTTGTCGGGTGGCACCTGAATTCGCTCGCTCTCGGCGGTGATCCAATAGCGGCCGTCGGCATCCGTCTCGTAGTCGGTCATTTGGCAATCGCTCGCCGGTGAACAGCATGAGACGACGCCGCCCGGCGTTCCTTCTGTGCCGGGCTCCTTGAGGCTGCGGAACCAATCGGCAAACTCCGCATCGGGCGGATGCGCCGCCGTACCGGTACACAGGAACAGCAGCGCGGCGATGATGACGACTGGGCGCGGCATGCGATGCTAGCCGAACTTACGACAGCAGCGACGGGGGCGCCGGCGCGGAACTGGTCCGCCGCAGCGCTGGCAAACCCCTATGCGTTTGGGTCATCGCTAACCGGTGGCGGGCAGGGCAGAGTGCTGCCGTCAGGGCCGGCCTGATAGCACCAGCAATCCGCACTCGACTTGCCCTCGCGGATCGCGCATTTGCAGTCACGCTGAAGACGCAGCGCGGTCATGCGTTGGCGGATCGCGGCGAAATCGTCGGCGGCGCGGGCTGTGTACGGCGTCATAATTGCCCGATAATCACTTTGGCGCGTCAGATTCTCGTCTTGGCCGCTCGGCTGACGATGCTGAGCGCAGTGCACGCCAGGTCCTTTGCCCGTCGGCAGCCGCGGAAAAAATTCCTTCACGCGTCATTGAGCTGTTGGCGAATTGATTGCCGCTCGTCCATGCACGCGTTATGCCAGAAGACGGTTGCTCAATCGTTAAAGCCGAAATGGTTCCGATCGCTGGCCGGGCGCAGCCAGGGAAGTGGTTCCCGCGGTACGGTTTATGAAGCCATGTCGACTTCGACGGCGGTCGCGAGGGCGGCGTAGCCCCTCCACCGAACCCTTGCTTCTATCTAGGCGACGCGTGGGACCCGACGCCGTGCTATGCTCTGGCGATATTCATGGGTGCCACGCCAGCCGAGAGAGCGCTTTAATGCCGACCACCCGCCTCGCTGAGGGTCTCTCTATCCACTGCGCCGTCGACGATTACCTTTGGCCGTGGGAGGTGTCGACACCGGTGCTGATGATGCACGGTTTTGCGCGCAACGCGACGTTCTGGAACCGCTGGGTCCCAGCGATCGCCGAGAGCCGGCGCATTTATCGCCCCGATTTGCTCGGTTGCGGTGCCTCCGATGTTCCCGCTCCGGGCTACCGCTTTACACCGGAGAAGATCGAAGCCGAGATCCTCGCCATGTTCGAGGCGATGTCGCTGTCGCGGGTTCATTTTGTCGGCGAATCTTCGGGCGGGATCATCGGGGTGCTGCTCGCTGCGGCACACCCCGAGCGCATCGCGAGCCTCGTCCTGTGCAACACGCCGACGCGGATTTCCGACGAGATCAAGGGAATCTATGCACTCGACCGGGACAGCACGGCGGCGGCGATCCGGGCCTATGGGGTCGGCGAGTGGTGCCGCCGCACCCTCGGCTACCGCCTCGACCTCGAGCACGCCTCCGAACCGCTGCGCGAATGGTGCATCGCCGAAATGGATAAGACGCGGCCCGACATCGCTGCTGCATTGCACGAGTGCTTCGAAGCGATCGATGTGCAGCCGCTGCTCTCGGGTATCAGGACCCCGGTGCTATTGCTCAGCGGCGACAAGAGCCGGATCGCCTCGGAGCAGCAAAAAATTCTCGCCGCGACCTTGCCTTACGGCCGGCTCGAGCTGTTTGCCGGGTACGGCCACGGCGTCAACCTGCTGCAACCCGAGCGCAGCGCGCGGTCGGCCCTCGATTTCTGGCGCACGGTCGAAGCAGGCGGCAAATGAAGCTCGGGGTTCTGCAGTTCTTCAGCTGGCCGGAGCGGCGGGTCGATTTGGCGACGGTCTATGCCCGCGCCTTGGAGCGCATCGAGATCATGGACCGCACCGGTTATGACGCGGTCTGGCTCGCCGAGCATCACTTCAGCGGCTTCAGTGTCTGTCCTTCGGTGCACATGGTGGGGACATTGGCGGCGGCGCGCACAAAGCGGCTGCGCATCGGGACGGCGGTTTCGCTTGCCCCGTTCTACCACCCGCTGCGGCTCGCCGAGGAGGTCGCACTGCTCGACGTATTGTCCGGTGGGCGGGTCAATTGGGGCGCCGGGCGCGGCTTTGCACGCGTCGAATTCACCGCCTTTGGCGTGCCGCCTGAGGAAAGCGCCTCCCGCTTTCGCGAGACCGTCGAGATCGTATTGCGGGCCTGGACCGACGAGAAGCTCCGCTTCACCGGCCAGCATTTCCATTTCGAGAATGTCGAGGTCTTGCCCAAACCGGCGCAGCTGCCGCATCCGCCGGTGTGGACGGCGGCGAGCTCGGAGGGAGCGATCGACTGGGCCGCGGGCCGCGGTTTCTCGATCCTGATGGACCCGCATTCCTCGGGTCCCGAGATCGGCGTCAAGCGGCGACGCTACGCCGAGAAACTGTCGGCGGCCGGATTTTCCGAGGCCGGCCGCGACATCCCGATCGCCCGTCTGGTGGCAATCGCCCCGAATGCCGGCAAGGCGGCGGAGGTTGCGCGCAACGGCGCCGAATGGATCCTCAATTCCTACCTCGGCTCGCAGCACCAGCCGGTCATGCAGGGGAGCTTCACGCCGGCGGGTGTCGATCCACTGCAGCGCTATCTCGACGAGGTGATCCTGTATGGGACGCCGGAAAAGGTCGGCGACGACATCCTGCGGCTGCGTGAGGAGATCGGGCTCGATTATCTGCTTTGTGCCCCGCTCAGCCACCAAACCTTCATGCTGCTGACCGAGAAGGTGCTGCCCCGGCTGCCGTGAATGAAGCGGCGTCCTGGCGGATCATTGCGGCACCCTTCTCGCCGATCATGATCGTCGGCGCGTTGGTGTTGCCGGTGGTGACGGTTGGCATCACCGAGGCGTCGATGACGCGCAATCCCTCCAGCCCGCGCACGCGCAGCCGCGAGTCGACGGCGGCCATCGGGTCCTCGCCCATCCGGCAGGTGCCGACCGGGTGATGGAGGTTCGTGCCGGCTTCGCGCATGAACGCGGTCAACGCTTCGTCCGACTGAATCTCGGCGCCCGGCATCGTCTCCGCCACGCTGTACTGGGCCAGTGGTAGGGCCGCAAAGATCCGTCGCGCGTGCACGGTGCCGGCGAGCAAGGCTCGTAGGTCGCTCGCCGCGGATAAATAGTTCGGGCGAATCGACGGCCGGTCGAGAGGGTCGGCCGACCGCGCCATGATCGTCCCGCGGCTGTCCGGCCGGGCGATGCACACCACGAGGGTCATGCCGGGCTCGCGCTCGAGGCGGCCGATCCCGTTCGGATCGTAGCTCCCTGGCGTGAACAGCAATTGCAGGTCCGGGCTTTCGAGCCCCTCGCGGCTGCGACAGAACACCATCGCGGTGGTGACACCAAAGGTCAGCGCGCCCCGCCCGGTCGCAGCAAACCGCCCGATCTCGCCGACCAGCCTGAGGCCGCGCGCCAGCTGGTTGACCGAGACCTCGTCCTTGACCCGGTGCGTGATCCGGACGGCAAAGTGGTCGCAGAGGTTGGCGCCGACCCCCGGCAGGTCGTGCGTCACCGGAACACCGACCGACTGAAGATGAGCGGCCGGCCCGATGCCCGAGATCTGCAAGAGGTGTGGCGAATTGACCGTGCCGCCCGAGACCACGACCTCGCGCGCCGCCAATGCCCGGCTGTCTTCCCCGTTTTGCCGGAAAGCGACCCCGACGCAGCGCTTGCCGTCCAGCAGTACCCGTGTCGCGATCGCCTTGATCACGACCCGCAAATTTGGCCGCCTCCGGGCTTCGGCGAGGAAGGTGCGGGCCGTTGACCCGCGAAATCGACCGTTGCGGGTCATCTGCGAATAGCCGACCCCTTCCTGCACCGCGCCGTTGTAGTCGCGGGTCAATGCGAAGCCGGCCTGCTGTGCGGCTTCGACGAAGCGATGGGTCAATGGCAGGATGGTTCGATAGTCCTCGACCAAGAGCGGACCGCTCTTGCCGCGGTATTGCCCATCGCCCGGCGCGTAGCGTTCGGATTTCTTAAAATAGGGCAGGACGTCCGCATAGCTCCAGCCGCGGCAGCCCATCTGCGCCCAGCCGTCATAGTCGGCCGGGTTGCCGCGGACATAAAGCATGCCGTTGATCGAGCTGGTGCCGCCCAATACCCGGCCGCGCGGCCAATGCAATGAGCGGTTGCCGATCTCCGCTTCGGGCTCCGCATAATAATTCCAGTTGACGAGCGGATTGGCCCGCAGGTGCAGGGCGCCGGCGGGGATGTGGATCATCGGGTGCCAGTCGGTCGGGCCGGCCTCGAGCAAAACGACTTGCGCCCCGTCCTCGCTCAGGCGGTCGGCGACGACGCAGCCGGCCGATCCGGCGCCGACGATCACGTAGTCTGCATGGAGGTCAGGCATCGGATCCTCCTACCGCGGCGTATGGCGGTCCAGAAATGCCGAGACCCGCTCGATCGCGGTCTGCAGGTGCTCAGGGCCCTTCCATTGGCGCACTGCCTCGACATTGGGCGCCAGCTGGATGATCTCCTCGCCGATCACTTTCGGGTGCGGCGGGTCGTCGCCCGGCATGACGAGCAGCGGAGTTTTGCACTGGCGCACGAATTCGCGGTGGACGCTGAATACAAAGTCGCCGCCGAACATGTTGTCGCCGAAGTTCTTCAAGACATGTTCTTCGATCTCGCGGCCCTGCTCGCGAATGCCCCTCGCCCAGGTCTGCACGAGATTCGTGAAAACGTCGCGATTGTCGGCGTGGCCGATCGGGTTCTGCAACACAGCTGAGGTAATCCGGCTCGGGGCGAGCTCGCACAAAGTCAGGCAGAACGAGGCGCCGATGCAACCGCCCATGACATGAAACCGGTCGAGCCCGAGATGGTTCGCCAACGCCAAGTGATCGGCCGCGTAGATATGCCAGTCGTCGCTCGCAAAGATCGGCGCGCGCGAGCGGCCGGCATTGCGCTGGTCCATCGCGACGACTTGGTATTTGCTGCTAAGCACCGTCATCGGATCCATCCATACCGCCGGAGCCGACGGGTCCGAGGGGCTGTGCCGCCAAAAGGCGAGCTCTGAGCGCAGCCCGCCCGGTGCAAAGATCATCAGCGGAAAGCCGCTTCCGTGCACCTCGTAATAGATCTCGCCATCCCGGATGTTCAGGATCGGCATGCGTCCCTCCTCGGCGTCGTCGCACCGGCCTTTGGACCGGAGGATGGGAGAGTGATAGACGCTAGGTGTTGTCCCGGACAAGCCGGGAGCCGTTGTCTTACGCCTTCCGACAAGGCAAGCTCTGCCATTCATGCGTGAGGGAGGATGCAACGATGGCCATCGAACAGATGCTGACCGAAGAAATGCCGGCGAGCGCACTCGTCGCCCGGGTTCTCGAAGAGGCCGGGATCGAGATGGTTTTCGGGATATCCGGGGGTCATACCGGGCGGATCGTCTCGGGGCTCAGCAAATATCAGAACTCGATCCGCACCGTGCTGGTGCGCGAGGAGTCGCTGGGCGGGGTCATGGCCGAAATCTATGGCCGGCTGACGCGGCGGCCCGGCGTGTTGCTCGGACAGGGTCCCTGGGTGCTCGGCAACGGGCTGCTCGGCACGATCGAAGCGCATCTCTCGAGCTCGCCGATGCTGCTGTTGACCGACTTCAGTGACGCACCCCGCTTCACGTTGCACGCGCCCTACCAGCAGGCGACCGGGGATTGGGGGAGCTGGGACGCGCGGCGCGCCTTCAGCGGCGTCACCAAGCATGTCATGCAGGCGCACGACCCGATCGGCGCGGTGCAAGCGACCCAGCTCGCGATCAAGCACGCGCTCGCCGGGCAGCCGGGCCCGGTCGCTGTGCTCTACGCCCACGACTCGCTGGCGGGCTCCGTCGGACCGGATTCGCAGCCGGTGCTCTACCCGACGCGCCACTACCTGCCGCCCGCACCGCCACCCGCCGAACCGGCGCGGGTCGCGGCCGCCGCCAAGGCAATTCTCGCGGCGCAAAAACCGGTGCTGATCGCCGGCAACGGTGTGCGCATCGCGCGGGCCTATGATCAGCTTGGCCGTCTCGTCGAAGCCGTCGGCCTACCGGTGGCGACTACCGCGGCGGGGAAGGGCTGCTTCGCCGAGACCCACCCGCTGGGGCTCGGGGTCTTCGGCACCTTCGGCACGGAGGCCGGCAACGCCTGTGTGGCTGAGGCTGATCTCGTGCTGGTCGTCGGCTCGAAATTGTCGCCGAGCGACACGGCGTGGGAGAACCGGGCATTGCTCGACCCCACCCGCCAGACCTTTGTCCAGATCGACATCGAGCCGCGCAACGCATCGTGGAACTACCCGGCCGAGCACGTGCTGATCGGCGATGCCGCGGTGGTCCTCGGTCAGCTGATCGAGGCGGTCGGGTCGTCCGGGACTGGGCGCCGGCAGCGGGCCGAGCGGCGCGTCGCCGCCCACCGCGAGCGGCACGGCTATTTCAACGACCGCGCCTACTTCGCCGACGACGTGCCGATCCTGCCGCAACGGGTCATCGGCGAGTTGCAGCGCGGCTTGCCGGAGGACGCGATCGTCACCTGCGACGCCGGCGAAAACCGGATCATGATGACGCATTTCTACCAGACCAAAAGCGCCGAGGGCTTCCTGCAGGCTGCCGGCTCGGGACCAATGGGTTTTGGCATCCCGGCGGCACTCGGGGCGAAGCTCGTCCATCCCGACCGGCCGGTCGTCGCGGTCGTCGGCGACGGCGGCTTTGCGATGACGATGAACGGGCTGATGACCGCGGTCGAGCAGGACATCCCGATCATCACCGTCGTCTTCAACAACAAGGCGCTCGGCTGGGTATTGCACGGCTCGGGCCCATTCGCCGCCGAGTTCAACGATTGGGACCACGCCGCGATTGCCCGGGCGTTGGGCTGCCGGGGTGTCCGGGTCGAAGACCCGGCGGGGCTAAAGCCGGCATTGCAGGACGCGCTCGCCGCGCGCGAGCCGACCGTCATCGACGTCAGGACCTCGCTCAAAGTCACCTTCGCCGACATCACTTCGCAATTGGCGAAAGACGCCTCTCCACGCCGGAGATAACAAAGAAGGAGGAAACGCATATGACCATCAGACTTCAGACCCGCCGTGAGATTCTCAAGGCGGCGGCGGCGCTGACCGCGACCGCTTCGGTCGGCGCCTTCACCGGGCGCGCGGCTGCGCAAGGTGGCGCCGCCCAATCGCGCCAGATCGATGCAGTGTTGCGCCGCGCGACCGACACGAAGGAGGTCCCGGGGGTCGTCGCAGTGGCGGCCAACGACAAGGGGGTCATCTACGAGGGCGCGTTCGGCACGCGTAACCTCGCCCAGGGCCCGGCGATGACGCTCGACACGATCTTTCGCATCGCTTCGATGACCAAGGCGGTGACCTCGGTCGCGGCGATGCAGCTCGTCGAGCAGGGCAAACTGCAGCTCGACCAGCCGGTCGGCAACATCCTGCCGGAACTCTCGGCACCGCAGGTCCTCGAAGGGTTCGACGATTCGGGAGCGCCGCGGTTGCGGCCGGCGAAACGGCCGATCACTTTGCGGCATCTTCTGACCCATACAGCGGGCTTTGCTTATCCGGTATGGGACGAGGCGCTGGGCCGCTATATCAAGGTATCGGGCACCCCGCCCGGGAATACCGGTAAGCTCGCCTCACTGCGTCTGCCATTGGTCTTCGACCCGGGCGAGCGCTGGGAGTACGGGATCAACCTCGATTGGGCCGGGCGGGTGGTCGAGGCGGTCAGCGGGCTGCCGCTCGAGGTTTATTTCCGCCAACACCTCTTTGCGCCGCTCGGCATGTCGGACACCGATTACGCGATCTCCGCCGCGCAACGGTCGCGCTTGGTCAGCGTGCATCAGCGCAACGAAGACGGGTCGCTCGAGCCGACCGAGCCGAAGGACCCGCCATGGCGCGAGTTCTGGAGCGGCGGCGGCGGTCTCAATTCGACCGGACGGGATTACCTGGTGTTCCTGCAAATGCTGCTGCATCAGGGCCGCTTCAACGGCGCCCAGCTGTTGCGGCCGCAGACGGTCGCCCTGATGGGCCAGAACCAGATCGGCGACATCAGGGCCGGCATTTTAAAGACGGCGGTGCCAGAGACCTCGAACGACGTCGACTTCTTCCCTGGCATGGTTTGCAAATGGGGGCTCGGCTACATGATAAGCCCGCAGCCTGGGCCCAACGGCCGCAGCGCCGGCAGCGTCACCTGGGCCGGTGTTTACAACACCTATTACTGGCTCGATCCACAAAAGCGCATTGCCGGCGTTTTCATGACTCAGATCCTGCCCTTCGCCGACCATAAAGCCGTTGCCCTCTACGGTGAGTTTGAGAGCGGCATCTATGGCGGGCTCAAGGCGGCGTAACCCGACCAAGCGCCGGCGCTCAATCTGTGCCGTCGCTCGGGCGATGGGCCCCCTTCGTCCGCCTCGAAGGGGTCCCGGCGCTGCCTTTCGCCGAGCCCCTCCCCGTAGAGCTCGATCACTTCGTCGGCGCGCTCTGACGCCGACCCCTGTAAAAGAGGGGAAAGCAGGGTGAATTATCGATTCGGCGTTGAAATTTGCCCGAGTAATCCTCGAGAAAGCCATCTACATCAGATGCTTAGAAGACAGGCTCCGGTGTGCACTAACAGGGGTCCCAAGCGTACCCATCAGGGGGCGTAATCGGTCCATCAGGGGGCGAACAGGGCAGGAGCGTTGGGCACAATCATATTGCCATATTGACAATTGCGGCCAACGCTGATATATGGCGCAAGCTCCGAGAGGGAACCCATCGTCGAGGGACAGAGAACACCAGCAAACGGGCTCGCGGAATGACGACGGCCGAGACATATAGCCGCGCGAATGCAAGGCACTGCTGCGTGCCGATTTTGCTAGCTTCGCAGCACGCCGCTGTTTCCGTAAGCTCAACCCGCGGACCCCATTCGCGCTGAGCTGATCCTCTGCCTCACCCCCAAGTTTTAACGGCGGCGGTCGGTCGCGACCGTAGGGGGGGTCAGGACCTCGCCGACAAATTGTCGCGCGATTGGCGCGGATCGTCGCGACTGACTGATACCGGCAAGTCTTTGCGACGCCGCGTCCCCAGATTTACACCGGAATCGGCGAGCATAATTTCGCCGGCCAACAGCAGATATCCTCGCCGTAGGGCGGCGGGCTCGTCAAGGCGGCATGGTTCAGGAGTTACGCGCCAAACGAATGGTCGGAGAAATTTGATCGCCTCGTGCAGAGCTGGTACACCGCCAACAAGGCTACCGAGCTCAGCCATTTCAGCGTGCGCACCAGCTGGGGATCAAGGGCAAGGATCACCATCTGTTACTTTGGTGTAACAGCGTATTTGCAATGGGTTATCGTCATTCCCGCGAAAGCGACGCCAAAGCGGGGGTCCAGAGCCTGCCTCTGGCTTGAACAGGGGGCAACCGCTTCAGTCCTCGGCCCTTGATTTCCCGCTTTCGCGGGAATGAAGAATAAACTACTGCATTCCTAGATTCATTATCGGTCGGCCCGTTGGCTATCGCGAATTCGCGCACCGCCATCTGCTTTTATCGCGGGGACCTGTTCCGATCGAAAGGACGAGGACTCCAATGACTCGCACGCGCTTCGCCGAAGGCCAAATTCTCTTTAGAGAGGGAGATCCATCGGACGGTGTTTTTCGCCTATCCAGCGGTACCGTCGACGTATTCCGAGAACTCGATGGCGACCCGATCAGTCTCGGCACGGTCGGCGCAGGCCAGTTTATCGGGGAAATGGGCGTTGTGGAAAACCGCCCGCGCAGTGCGACCGCTAGAGCCACCAGCGAGGTCGAGGCGGAATTCCTCAACCCGACCGAGTTCCTCGATCAGATCGCTGGATCGCCGCGGACCGCTCGCGAGTTGATACAACGCCTCAGTCACCGGCTCCGCGAGGCCGACGATCGCATCGTCCATGATGAAAAGCGAAGCAACCGAGCGCTTGCGATCTGGAAGGACGTCGACGATCAAACGGCCGTTTCGTCAGTCAGCAACGCCTATCTCGCTGCCAAGAGTCCGTGGTTGCAGCGACAGTTCCACACTCCGTATGGGCTCGACGATCTGCCGTTCGTCGTTGGTCGGCGCACGGTAGCAGGAGAAGGGCCGCCGCTGTGGGAGCCAGACCTCAAGCTTGATGATGCCGTGCCGTTCAGGCTATCGCGCAACCACTTCATCATCGAAAAGCGCGATGGAAGTTATCATGTGCGTGACCTCTGCAGCACCCTTGGAACGATCGTCAACGGCGAACCCATC